>DASVNY010000851.1:0-6640 GCA_036383615.1 Chitinophagaceae bacterium | reverse complement strand
TAAGCGGGAGTAGCTCAGTTGGTAGAGCGACAGCCTTCCAAGCTGTAGGTCGCGGGTTCGAACCTCGTCTCCCGCTCTTCTAAAGGAAGCTGCTACCGGGTTTTTCGCCGTTGTAGCTCAGTGGTAGAGCACTTCCTTGGTAGGGAAGAGGTCGTGAGTTCGATTCTCACTAACGGCTCTAAGAGCAGAGAACAAGAAGATGAAGTGTGCGACGCAAGAAAAGCTGATAGTAGTAATGCTGTTGGCTACATTATAGAAAACAAAAATTGGTATACAACTTTAAAAACACATAACAATGTCAAAAGAGACCTTTAAGAGGGACAAACCTCACGTGAACGTAGGTACCATCGGTCACATTGACCACGGTAAAACTACTTTGACTGCCGCAATCACTACCATTCTGGCTCAGAAAGGTATGGCGGAAGCAAAAAAGTATGATGAAATTGATGCTGCGCCTGAGGAAAAAGAACGTGGTATCACGATTAACACGGCTCACGTTGAGTATCAGACGGCAAACCGTCACTATGCTCACGTTGACTGTCCTGGTCACGCTGACTATGTTAAGAACATGATCACTGGTGCTGCTCAGATGGATGGAGCTATCCTTGTTGTAGCTGCTACTGATGGTCCTATGCCTCAAACAAAAGAGCACATCCTGCTTGCCCGCCAGGTAGGTGTACCTAAGATAGTTGTGTTCATGAACAAAGTTGACCTTGTTGATGATCCTGAATTGCTTGACCTTGTTGAAATGGAAATTCGTGACCTTCTGACCTTCTATGGTTTTGATGGTAACAATACTCCGATCATCAAAGGTTCTGCAACTGGCGCATTGGCTGGTGAAGAAAAGTGGGTGAAAGCTGTAGAAGAATTGATGGAAGCAGTTGATAGCTATATCCCGCTGCCTCCTCGTCCGGTTGACCAGGCTTTCCTGATGTCAGTTGAAGACGTATTCTCTATCACTGGTCGTGGTACAGTTGCTACAGGCCGTATCGAAAGAGGTCGTATCAAAGTTGGTGAGGCTGTTGAGATCGTAGGTTTGATCGAAACTCCGCTGACTTCTACTGTAACAGGTGTGGAAATGTTCCGCAAGTTGCTGGATGAAGGTGAAGCAGGTGATAACGCTGGTCTGTTGCTCCGTGGTATTGAGAAAACACAGATCCGTCGTGGAATGGTTATCGTAAAACCAGGATCAATCACTCCTCACACTGATTTCAAAGCTGAGGTTTACGTATTAAGCAAAGAAGAAGGTGGTCGTCACACTCCATTCTTCCAAAAATATCGTCCTCAATTCTATTTCCGTACTACAGACGTAACCGGTGAGGTTGAACTGGCTGCAGGTACTGAAATGGTGATGCCTGGTGATAACACTTCACTGACTGTAAAACTGATCCAGCCTATCGCGATGGAGAAAGGTTTGAAATTCGCTATCCGTGAAGGTGGTCGTACAGTAGGTGCAGGACAGGTAACTGAGATCTTGAAATAATAGAAGGCTGCGAGCTACGATCCGCCGGTTGGCGGACACGATCGACTGGCTTTCTTTGCAAAAGATTTTTATCTTTGCGACATATTGCTAAAAGCTGTTTCGGTCACACGGAATAGCTTTTAGCTTTCATACGGGCATAGTCCTGACGCGGCAAAGCCGGTCGGGATGCAGACTGAAGCGTCTGCATTCAATGCCTTCTTAGTTCTTATACACGGGCATAGTTCAATGGCAGAATAGCGGTCTCCAAAACCGTTGATGGGAGTTCGAATCTCTCTGCCCGTGCAGAAAATGGTTTCAAAAGTTTAAGAGGCTTAACGTTTTAAACTTCCTGAACTTTTAAAATCGCTTAAACTAAAACACTATGGTTAAGATCGGAAATTACTTCCGCGACTCTTACAAAGAGCTGATGGAAAAAGTGACCTGGCCCACATGGGCTCAATTGCAGCAATCAACAATGATCGTATTGGTTGCAACACTTGTGATCACTGCATTGGTAACACTTATCGATTTTGGAGCGGGTGGCGTATTGAAGCAGCTCTATAAAATGCTTGGTTAAAACATGGAAGCGACAACTACAAATACTGAAAACGCACAACAGCAGGAAACCAAATGGTTTGTACTGCGGGTGGTGAGCGGAAAGGAAAAAAAGGTAAAAGAATATCTCGATAAAGAGATATCCCGTGGCGGTTGGGGTGAAGTGGTAAGACAGGTATTTCTGCCGGTTGAAAAAGTGTATAAGGTTGCCAACGGGAAAAAAGTAGTGCGTGAAAGAAACTACTATCCTGGTTATGTAATGATCGAGATCGTTGACGGCAAACTGGGCGATGACCTTCGTGATATTATCAAGAATACAACAAACGTTATTCATTTTCTTGGAAAGGAAAACCCCATTGCACTTCGCAAAGCTGAAGTGAACAAGATGCTGGGCAAAATGGATGAAATGGCCGAGGCTGGTGGTGTGAGCATGATCGAGCCATTTATTGTGGGTGAAACCATCAAGATTATCGAAGGACCTTTCAATGACTTCAACGGTGTAATCGAAGAAGTAAATGATGAAAAGAAGAAATTGAAAGTGACCGTAAAAATATTCGGTCGTTCTACGCCTGTTGAATTGAACTATATGCAGGTAGAAAAAATAAGCTAAGCTTAAATAATAATGTAAGACCCCGGTTTCATCAGCCGGGGTTTTTTATTTTCAGCGATATAATTTTAGTTTTACGGCAATGACCAACTGGATAAACAGGAACACTTCTTTTCTGCTGATAACGGGATTAGTTGTTCTGTATATTCTTTCAGCCATTATAAACCTCGGTCTTTTTAATCTCCAGGGAGAAGAGCCGCGCCGCGCAATTATCTCGATCGAGATGTTGCGATCAGGCGATTATGTAGTGCCACATGCATTAGGATGGGAGTATTATAATAAACCGCCGCTATACAATTGGATACTGTCAGGTTTTATGTGGCTCACTGGTTCGCAATCTGAATTTGCACTCCGGCTTCCTTCTTTAGTTTTCTTATTGATATGGGGCTTTTGCCATTATCTCATTTGCAGAAAATGGTTCTCACAAAAACTCTCCCTTCTTTCTACTTTTTTCATGCTCACCAGCGCTGATATTTTTTTCTATGGATTGGCGAATGGAGCCGAGATCGATATTTTTTACAGTCTTGTTGTGTATCTGCAGGTGATATCGCTATTCTGGTTTTATGAACAGAAAAAATGGTGGCCGCTGTTCTTATTGTCTTATTTGTTTTGCGCCATTGGCTTTTTGACAAAGGGCCTTCCTTCACTCATGTTCCAGGGATTAACACTGGCTGCTCTTTGTGTATATACCAGGTCTGTCAAAGTAATTTTTAAACCACAGCATCTTGTAGGTATAGCCCTGTTTGTGTTAGTTGCCGGCTCTTATTTTTATGCCTATGGTCAATACAGCGACCCTTCAGTGATGTTAGTGAATATCGTAAACGAGTCATTGAAGAAATCAGTAGTGGGAGAGGAGTCAGTCGGCCGGTTCTATAAAATATTATCCTACCCAACGCTACTTTTCAAGCTATTGGCGCCCTGGTGTCTTTTGTTGCTTCTTTTTTTCAAAAGACAACGATTCAAATTATTTGCCAACCCCCTTGTGAAATTCTCTTTCCTGTTTATTGTTTTCAATATTGCTGTTTACTGGTTCACCGGGATTGCCAAGTTGCGATACATTTATATGTTCATCCCTTTTGCGATGAACATCTTTGTTTATTTATATGAACAATTTGATCAGCAAAACCCGGGTTTGATAAACAAGTACCTGAAATATGTTGGCGTACTATTTATTATCATATTCGGGGCAGTGCTGGCATTACCCTTCTTTTATGATATTAATACCTGGCTGATTATTGGCTTATCGGTTTCCTTAATGATTTTTCTTCTTGCTTATTTCAAACCGGCGGATAACAGGATATGGTTGTTTATCGCTGGTCTTATATTGACCCGCCTGGTTTATGCAATTATTGGCATTCCCATTCAAAGCAAAGGGATGGCTGATTATCGCCCGATGATGACAGCAATGGTTAAGAAAGCAAATGGGGAGCCGGTTCAGTTTTATTTACCGGCTGATAGCCTGAAACTGGATGTTGTGGCAATTGATACACTTTATAAATGGAAGGGGGAAACGATTTGGGTGCCGCCGTTTCTGCTGCATCAAATACCCTATTACTATAATCGAAGCAGTGCCCAGGTCATGCAATACGATACAGCAATAGCGACCGGCAGGCTCTATGTTTCTTATGATTCTATTTTGAAAAACAAGGAGATAGACAGAGTCTTTGCTGCATTTGACAGGCGGGCCAATGATAGTTTGGTGCTGTTCCGGCAAAAGGCTAAAAATGTTCAATAAAATTTCTCCGAAGCCTTTGCCTGTAGGTCATTTCACCCTATCTTTGCCGCCCCAATTAGTTCTTTAGAAATCCACCTGTTGGTGGATATAGGAATTTGGGAGACCAAGTATTTGCTTGACAAAGAAAGGTCGTTAACACCAAAAAGTATTAAAATGGCAAAAGAAGTATCTGGCTTTGTAAAGCTACAGTGCAAGGGCGGCCAGGCCAACCCCGCACCTCCGATCGGTCCGGCTTTGGGTTCCAAGGGTATCAACATCATGGAATTCTGTAAGCAGTTCAATGCAAGAACGCAGGACAAAATGGGAAAAGTTCTCCCTGTATTAATCACAGTTTATACGGACAAGAGTTTTGACTTCGTCATCAAAACACCTCCCGCAGCCGTTCAATTGATGGAAGCCGCTAAGATCCAAAAGGGTTCCAAAGAGAGCAACCGCAACAAAGTAGGTAAAGTAAACTGGGCACAAGTTGAGGCGATCGCTAAAGACAAAATGCCTGACCTGAATTGCTTCACTGTTGAAAGCGCCATGAAAATGGTTGCTGGTACTGCCCGTAGCATGGGTTTAACAGTTGACGGTAAAGCTCCGTGGGAAAACTAATCCTTGAACTCAAACACGAATTACAATGGCATTCATTAGTAAAAAAAGAAAGGTTGCTGATACAAAAGTTGACGCAAACAAATCATATTCATTAAAAGAAGCATCTTCATTGGTGAAAAGTATCACCACCTGCAAATTCGATGCTTCTGTGGATCTGCACATCCGTTTGGGTGTTGATCCTAAAAAAGCAGACCAGGCTATTCGTGGTACAGTTACACTTCCCCACGGAACTGGTAAAACAAAAAGAGTATTGGTGCTTTGCACACCAGATAAAGAAGCTGAAGCAAGAAATGCCGGTGCTGACTATGTTGGCCTGGATGAATTTGTAACAAAGATCGAAGGCGGTTGGGTAGATGTTGATGTTATCATCGCTACTCCTTCAGTGATGCCTAAGATCGGTAAGTTGGGTAAAGTGTTAGGTCCCCGTAACCTGATGCCGAATCCTAAAACTGGTACCGTTACTAACGATGTAGCAAATGCTATCAACGATGTAAAAGGCGGTAAGATCGCTTTCAAAGTTGACAAAGTGGGTATCATCCATGCTTCGATCGGTCGTGTAAGTTTCGCTCCTGAAAAAATTGCTGAGAACAGCCAGGAATTGCTGAATGCAATCATCAAGGCTAAACCATCTTCAGCAAAAGGAATTTACCTGAAAGGTATCAGCATGGCCAGCTCAATGAGTCCCGGTATTGCAATTGACACAAAAGCATTTGTTCATTAGTGAGCAAGCGGCCTGGCCGCTATAACCAGTTAATAAATTTGAGGGTTGATGGCGGCCTGGCCGTTGCGAACAACCTGATCGATAAAACTCAAGAAAATGACAAAAGATCAAAAAAACGAAGTGATTGAATTGCTGAAAGGCAAATTCTCTCAATACAACAACTTCTATATTGCCGATACAGAATCACTGACTGTTGAGCAGGTGGGTAAATTACGCCGTGCATGTTTCAACAAACAGGTTGAAATGAAAGTGGCTAAGAACACACTTATCAAAAAGGCGTTGGAGTCTTTGGATAATGAGAAATATTCAGGCATGTATGATTCACTGCATAAAGTGACTGCCCTGATGTTTTCTGAGAATCCCAAAGAGCCGGCTTTGATCATCAGTTCTTTCCGTAAAGAAAGCAATGGTGAAAAACCAGTATTGAAAGCTGCATTCATCAATGGGGATGTTTATACTGGCGACAATCAATTAAAAGCACTCACACAGATCAAGACTAAGAACGAATTGATCGGTGAAGTGATCGGCTTGTTGCAATCACCTGCGAAGAGAGTGTTGGCTGCATTATTGCACCATCATGAGCAGAAGGCGGGTGCGCCTGAAGCTGCGGCAGCTGAGTAATTCGTTAATTAGCAAATGTGCAGATTTGCACATCGCAAATTATAAACAACAATTTTTTTAATCATCCGCTGGAGATCCTGAGTACTGAACAAAGTCGAAGTAGCGAAGGACAATGAAGGCGGGAAAAATTTAAATCAAATGGCAGACGTAAAAGCATTAGCACAAAGTCTTGTTGACTTAACAGTAAAAGAAGTACAGGAATTAGCTGATTTCCTGAAAACAGAATATGGCATCGAGCCTGCAGCTGCTGCAGTAGTTGTAGCAGGTGGTGGCGATGGCGGTGGCGCAGCTGCTGCTGAAGAAAAAACTGCATTCAACGTAGTATTGAAGAGCGGTGGTGCT
>DASVNY010000850.1:0-6449 GCA_036383615.1 Chitinophagaceae bacterium | reverse complement strand
AATGCAGCTTAAAATTGTAGATTTCAGAAAAGCCATCAGCGAAAATTTGCTATGCACCCCAGCTAAGGTTGACTCATGTCAATTAATTATCTTGCCGTTATAAATAGCCGTATGAAAAAAAGCTTTTTTGTCGTTTCCCTGCTCTTTTTAATGAATATATCCGCGCAAGCACAAAATGCACGCCGGAGTAAAGACTGGCAACCCGGTCTGATACCAGCGCCTGTTTCCGTATCTGTTGGAAGCGGTTACCTCAAACTGCCTTATGACCTGTTTATAATTACACCTGGCAATACAGAGGTCAAACAAATCGCCGACAGGCTCGCCCTCACATTAGCCAATATGGCGAACCAGGTAAAAGTAAAAACCGGGAACATAGCTTCAGGTAAATGCATTTTCTTCTCCTTAGTAAAAGATAAAACCATCCCGGCGGAAGGCTATCGTTTAAAAGTAACAAATCAAAATATCACAATAACAGCTAATGAGCCAGCCGGTATCTTTTACGGCGTTCAAACTTTACTGCAATTATTGCCTGCCGACGTAGAAGAAAAAAGAGAACGTAAGTCTCCGCTTGAATGGTCAGTGCCTATCGTTACCATCGAAGATCATCCCCGTTTTGGCTGGAGAGGATTGATGCTGGATGTGTCAAGACATTTTTTCACCGTTGCAGAAGTAAAAGACTTTATTGACCAGATGGTGAAATACAAATTCAACTTATTGCATTTGCATCTCACCGATGACCAGGGCTGGCGCATTCAAATAAAAAGTTTACCTAAACTCACCGAAGTGGGTGCATGGAGAGTAGAAAGAACCGGCACCTTTGGAACCTTATCAAAACCAGAACCGGGTGAAAAAGCCACTTATGGTGGTTTCTACACACATGAAGACATAAAAGAACTGGTGAAGTATGCAGCCGATCGTTATGTCAACATACTTCCCGAGATCGATGTGCCCGGCCATAGTCTGGCTGCGCTGGCTTCTTACCCTGAATTATCCTGCACACCCGGTGAGTATTATGTAAGTCCCGGCGATCGTTTTATGATCTGGCCCGGTGGCGGACAACATTTTTATGGCGTGATCGATAACACTATTTGTCCGGCCAATGAAAAATCATATGAATTTTTGGATAAGGTTTTTACCGAGGTCGCACAACTATTTCCCTTTCCTTACATACATATGGGTGGCGATGAAACAGCAAGAAATTTCTGGGAAAAGACCGAACAAATAAAAACGCTAATGCAAAAAGAAGGGTTGAAAAACCTGGATGAAGTGCAAAGCTATTTTGTAAAAAGAGTGGAGAAGATCATCAACAGCAAAGGAAAAAAGATGATCGGCTGGGATGAGATATTACAGGGAGGATTAGCGCCCAATGCAGCCGTGATGAGCTGGCGCGGAATGAAAGGTGGCATTGAAGCGGCCGGGCAGGGACATGAAGTGGTAATGAGCCCTACCGATTTTGCTTACATTGATTATATGCAGGGTGATGCAGCCATTGAACCACCCGTTTATGCAACACTACGATTAAAAAAAACCTACCAGTTTGATCCCTTGCCCGAAGGAATAAAAGCTTCATTGGTAAAAGGCGGGCAAGCCAACTTATGGACCGAACAGGTGTATAATACAAGACACCTGCAATATATGGTGTGGCCAAGGGCCTTCGCTATTGCAGAATCATTATGGTCGCCCAAAGAAGTAAAAAACTGGAATGACTTTGCAAAAAGAACTGAAGCTCATTTTGAAAGATTGAACAGCGCCGGGGTAAAATATTCACCAGCCATCTATGACCCCATCATTACCGCTACCAAAAAAGATACGGCTACAGTGATCGTGAAATTAGAAACAGAAATTGAAGGGCTAACTATTCATTACAGTTTCGACAATTCGTTTCCCGATAACTTTTATCCGAAGTATCAATCCCCGTTAACAGTTCCCAAAGATGCTTCAACAATGAAGCTGATCACATACAGGGATAATAAACCAATCGGAAGAATGATAGTGCTGACCATGGCGGAGTTGAGGAAAAGAGCGGGGATTAAATAGTCATGTGGTCATATGGGTCATGAGGTCATATGGGTCATGGGGTTAATCACATTATAATAGTTGGATATTGGGGAATTGCAACTCGTGCCATTTGTCAAAGATTTCTTCCACTTTATAAAAACGGTATTCAAATAGTTGCCTGAGTTTTCTTTTAATAAATAAAGCATTTGCAAGATCGCCCAGTACCCATAGCGGGTTTTTGTAGTGAATAAGATCGGTCATTTCCACACCTCCTTCAATTTCTTTAAAGAAATGCTGGTGTCTCCACAATGCATAAGGTCCTTTTCGTTGTTCATCAATAAAAAAGGTTTCTGCTTCCACGACAGTGATCTCGGTCATCCAATAAAGTGGAATGCCCATTAGCGGACTAACCCTGTACTCAATGACCTGGCCTTTATGGATCTTCTCATTTGTTGGCGCCGAAATAGTTTTGAATTTCATTTCTTCCGGCGTAATACGATGTAAATTTGCCGGGGTAGAAAAAACAGCCCATACTTCTGAGAGCGAAGCCGGTATTTTTTGAACAGCTTTAAGCGAATAAACAGCCACAGGTTATAGTTTTAGATCATCCTTCGATAAATATCGGAATATGATTTTAAATTCGTTTGCATAAACTGTACAAGCAGCATCGTTTTTGCCACAAAGGCTCAAAGACACAAAGCTAATTCAAGTCGTTTTGAACCCTTAGTGACTTCGTGTCTTAGTGTCTTAGTCGCATTGAATTCTTAAAAGTTTCATAGCATGTCATTGAATAAAGAAAGACTGGAAAAAAAATTCAGGGAAGAATATGAAAAACTGAATGAAAAGCAACAACTCGCTGTGAATAGTATTGAAGGACCTGTGATGGTGATCGCCGGACCGGGCACCGGCAAAACTCAGATACTCGCCAGCCGCATTGGAAAAATATTACTGGAGACAGATGCCTTACCTGAAAATATTCTTTGTCTTACTTATACAGATGCCGGCGTGGTGGCCATGCGGAAAAGGTTATTACAGTTTATCGGGCCGGATGCTTACAAAGTGAATATTTACACCTTCCATGCCTTTTGCAATGATGTGATACAGGAAAATCTTTCACTGTTTGAAAAGAATTCACTCGATCCTATTTCCGATCTTGAAAAAATAGAATTATTCAAACAGCTAATAGATTCATTTCCTAAAAATCATGCGCTGAAAAGATACCGTGGGGATGTTTACTTTGAAGTCAACAACCTGCAATCATTGTTCAGTACAATGAAAAGAGAAGGTTGGACAGCTTCGTTTATCAACCAGCGCATCGATGAATACCTGCAAAGCCTGCCGACAAGAGAAGAATTCATTTACAAAAGAAAATACCGCGAATTCAATGCCGGTGACCTGAAAAAGGATAAGATCGAAGAAGAAAAAGAAAGAATGGAAAAGTTGCGGGCGGCAGTCAATGAGTTCGACCGTTTCCAGCAATTGATGCGGCAAAAGAACCGCTATGATTTTGATGACATGATCAATTGGGTGATCAGGGCATTTGAAGAAAATAAAAACCTGCTTTCCAATTACCAGGAAAAATACCAGTACATACTCGTAGATGAATACCAGGATACGAGTGGCACGCAGAATCGCCTGGTAGAATTATTGATAAGCTATTGGGATAAACCAAATGTGTTTGTGGTGGGCGATGATGATCAGAGCATCTATCGTTTCCAGGGTGCCAACGTGGAGAATATGCTTGACTTTGCAGGAAATTATAAAGATGATCTGCTCACAGTAGTGCTCACCAATAATTACCGCTCTATTCAACCCATACTGGATATTTCAAAGACATTGATCAACCGCAATGAAGAAAGACTTGTAAAAAAGATCGGCGGCTTAAGCAAAGAACTGATCTCCTCCAATACACTAATAAACCAATTAACCAATAAACCAACGATCAGGGAATTTGAAACATAGCGCCAGGAAATGATCGGCATCACGAGACAGGTGCAGGAATTACTCGCGCAAAATGTTTTGCCCGGTCGTATCGGTATTATTTACAAAGAGAATAAATATGGTGAGGAGCTATCGCAGTATTTTAAACTACTGAATATTCCTGTTTACAGCAAACGTCATTTGAATATTCTCGAATTGCCATTAGCGAAAAAGATCATTCTCCTGCTGAAATACCTCGCTACTGAACATGATATTTCTTATAGTGGCGATGAAATGCTGTTTGAGATACTGCATTTTGACTGGTTCGGCATACCCGCTATTCAAATTGCCAAATTGAGTATTGAAGTAGCCGACAAAAAGTTCGGTGACAATAAAACCTCTATCCGGCAATTGCTTACTGAAAAGGCAGCACAGCCGCCAAAGGATCTTTTTAGTTCATCCCTGCATGAAGGCTTGAAAAAAGCTTCGGCCAGTATTGAATTATTAATAGCTGCTGTGCCCAACGTAACACTGCAGCATTTGTTTGAAAACATCATTCGTGAAGGGGCTGTGCTAAAACATGTGATGCAACAGCCAGATAAACACTGGCAGCTACAGGTGTTGAGCGGTTTGTTTGATTTTGTTAAAGAAGAAACCCATCGCAATCCATCATTAACCCTGCAGCAATTGGTTGATCTTATCGAGCTGATGGAGAATGAAGAGGTAAGCTTGCCATTGGTGCAGGTGAGCGGCAGTGATAAAGGAGTAAATCTATTAACTGCCCATGGTTCAAAAGGCCTGGAGTTTGAATATGTATTGCTGGCAGGCTGCAACGCTGCATTCTGGGAAAAGAAAAGAAAACCCGGTGGTGGTTACAAACTACCGGATACGATGTTCAGCTCACAATCAAGCCCGGGTGATGATGAAGAGTTGAGAAGATTGTTTTATGTAGCGATTACAAGAGCCGAACAACATTTATATATCTCTTACAGCAAGTTCAGGAATGATGCAAAAGAACTGGAGCCATCTATGTTTATTGCAGAAATACTCGATCAGCATGAACTGCCGCTTGAAAAAGTGATCGTTGACAATGAAGTATTATCACTATTCGCCGCGTTGAATTTTACTGAAGCAGAAGCGCCGGAAATTGAAAAGATCGAAAAAGAATTTATCACCCGTATCCTGGAAAAATTTGTGATGAACGTAACGGCATTGAACAATTATTTGAAATGCCCGCTGGAGTTTTATTTTAAAAATCTTATCCGCATCCCTTCTCCTAAAAACGAAGCCACCGAATTTGGTTCTGCTGTGCACCATGCGCTGGAAAGATTATTCAAAAAAATGCAGGATGGGGCCAAAGAACAGTTTCCATCTAAAGAAGAGTTTATTTCAGATTTCGAATGGTATATGCAACGTCACCGGGAAAGTTTTACCAAAGAGCAATATGACCGGAGATTGGAATATGGCCATGAAGTGTTGTCAAATTACTATGACAAGTACGTTAATTCATTCAATAAGATCGTTGCCATTGAAAGGAATATCCGTAATGTGATGATAAAAGAGGTGCCACTAAAAGGAAAACTGGACAAACTGGAATTTGATGGTAAATCAGTGAATGTAGTGGATTATAAAACCGGTGATCCTGACAAAGCAATAGCTAAAACAAAAGGTCCTTCCGAAAAAGATCCTAATGGCGGTGATTACTGGAGACAGGCTGTTTTTTATAAAATACTTATCGATAATTATGAGCAAAGGGGCTGGAAAGCTCTCAGCACAGAATTTGATTTTATTGAACCGGATAAAAAGAAGAATTATCGCAAAGAGAAATTAGTTATTAGCCCGGCCGATATAACCACTGTTACTGAACAAATAGTGAGCACCTGGCAAAAGATACAGGACCATGATTTTTACACCGGTTGTGGTAAAGAGGATTGTCACTGGTGCAATTTTGTCAAGACCAATAACCTCGCAATAGCGCTTCATGAATTAGAAACAGAAGAAGAGAACCGCGATTAACAAGATTTTGATGGATTATTAGGAAACGAAGGCCGCTCCTTACTTATAAAGAGCCTAAGTTTGCACTGAATGAAACGTATTTTCCCTTTTTTCCTCATCATCCTTGCCATCTCGAAAATCATGGTTCTCCCTGGTTGTGCCAATATCGTTCCACCACAGGGAGGTCCGAGGGATTCTTTACCCCCTGTATTGGTGCGTTCGGACCCGGGCGATTCGAGCCGGAACTTTAAAGGCAAAACGATCACACTGACCTTTGATGAGTTTATAGATGTGCAGAATGCACAAACCGAAATGCTCATTTCTCCAACACCCAAAAATTTCCCTACTGTTGATTATCGTCTTAATACAGTTACTGTAAAACTTAAGGATAGCCTTGAAACCAACACTACCTATTCATTCAATTTTGGCAACAGCATTAAAGACATTAATGAAAGCAACGTAAAGAAAAACTTCACTTATATTTTTTCGACCGGCAATTATATTGACTCCCTTGAGCTCACCGGTAAAGTAGTACT
>DASVNY010000849.1:0-7519 GCA_036383615.1 Chitinophagaceae bacterium | reverse complement strand
ATCGTTTTGGATATTTGACATCAGTAATAAAAAGAGGAAGAATATTGTATTTCTCAATAAACCTTAACTCTTCTTCTGCTTCATGAAAACGGTCAAAGCGTTTGATGCTGTTGGCTCTTATTTCACCGATGCCTTCAATGCTTTTTAGGTGCGCAATTTTTGCTTTGAAAATGTTTTGGGCAGTACCAAATTGTTCCACTAATATTTTGGCCTGAACGGGGCCGATATTTGGAGTGATGGATAAGGCAATCTGGTATAATAGATCCGGGTCCATTCACTCAAATATACAGGACCGGCCAACTTATTGCGCCGTGACTTTCATCTCTGTTCTCCTGTTTAATGCCCGTCCAGATTCCGTTTTATTATCGGCTACAGCGTTTGTTTCACCATAACCTTTGGCTGTAAGACGTTGGGCCGCTATCCCTTTTGCAACAAGATAAGTGACCACAGCTTTTGACCTGTTATTGCTGAGTATAAGATTATCGGCAGGTTTGCCCACATTGTCCGTATGCCCGCTGATCTCGATCTTCACGGAAGGATTTTCATTCAATAACTGGATCAGTTTGTTCAGCTCAACCTGCGATTCGGGTTTCAGCTCAAACTTGTTTACATCAAAGAAAATATTGTTCAGCACCACGCTTGCATTCACCTCGATAGCTTGTAAGGGAATGTTTTTTTCATAGGTAGAATCGGGAGCATGTTTACTTAAGAAAAAATTATCCGAATAAAACAAGTAACCTTTTTTATTTACGTTGAATGCGTAATCTTTTCCAATAGGTAATGTGAGCAGGTAATTTCCTTTTTCATCCGTCTGCACTTTTGAAAGTGGTTCTTTGCCCGCCAGGTCGATCAATTCAACGGTAGAAGATATTCCTTGTTTTGTTTTCTTGTCAAACACCTGTCCTTTTACCCATAATGTTTTAAAAGGACGAACATCTTCTCTCAGTTCGAAACTATAAATATCCAATCCACCGCGACTATCGCTGCGATCGCTGGTGTAATAAGCGGTTTTGCCATCGGCGGCAATGAACAAAGTTCCTTCCTGTTCAATTGTATTTATAGGATAACCCAGGTTCACTGCTTTGCTCCAGATGCCATTGGTTCCTTTTCTTACATAATAAAGATCGGCATCGCCATATCCCGGATGTCCATTGGAGGAAAAGTATAATGTCTGGTTATCGGCATGTATAAAAGGACATTGATCGTCACCCGGAGTGTTCACAGATGGCCCAAGGTTTTGTGGCTCGCTCCATTGACCATTAGGTAACAAATTGCAAACATAAATATCACTGCCGCCATAGCCGCCAAATCTCTTGCTTGCAAAATACAACTGTCGTTTATCGGGAGATAAGCAAGGTTGAGAGTCCCATTGATCAGAGTTTACCTTGTTGCCAAGATTGATCGCTTCGCTCCAGCCTTTGTCGGTGAGATAAGAAAGATAAATATCACAACTGCCAAATCCACCTCTTCTTTCACAGGCGGTGAACACGAGCCATTGCCCATCCTGTGAAATGTTTTGTGCGCCTTCATTCATGGGTGTATTGACATTGCCCTCCGCAGGTTTGGCAAGCTGCCATTCGTTATTGATCTTTTTGGCTACAAAAAAATCTTCATTGCTGCTGCCAAGGTTCCGGGTTAATACCAATTCTTTGTTATCAATCGTCAGCGATGGGAAGTATTCTGATTCTGCTGAGTTTATTTTATCACCCATATTCTGGGGGGCAAAAACATAATTCCTGGAATTGTTCTTTTGCGCATAGTTTACGGCAAACTCAAAACAACGTTTACGATATTCAGCAGATGTTTTTGTTCTTGGATGTATCCGGGGAGCGGTCAACAAACTATTTACTGCTGCCAGCGCTTTATCAAACTCTCCCTTGCCCCCCAAAGCAATCGCATACCGAAGTTTGTAATCAAAACTATAGGCAGAGTCAATGACAAATGCTTTTTCAAAGCTATTGATGCAATCATCATATTTTTTTTCATCACTATAAAGCATTGCCTGCAATAGCCAGGCATCCACATAACGGTTATCAATGTCAATGGCCTGTTTTAATAAGCCGTATGCTTCATGTAGTTTTCCTTCCTGTGCCCTGGATTGTGCGGTGGTAAAGAAAGAAGCGGCCTTCTTGTCTATTTTTTCGGGATCGTAGGGTTGGGCATTAACAAATGCTACGCAGATAAGTGACAAAAGGAAAATAAATAATTGTTTCATCGGATAGTATTCTCTATAACGAAACTAAATCAAAATTATTCCAGCAAAAGAGGAAAATATCAGAAAGAAGGTTGCTTACGGCACATTGATATACTTATGGATCTGCAGGCTCAGTTCCCATTGCGGATGGGCTTTGATATAATCAATGATCAGCGGGGTCATCTGAGCAGCTTTATCCCATTCAGGCTGGAGGTATAGCTTGCATTGCGGTGAAACGAGGGCCGCATACTTTTCTGCCCAATCAAAGTCTGACTTATTAAATATCACCACTTTTAGTTCACTGGCATGGATAACTACATCGGGTAGCGGTGCTTTGAATTTTTTAGGTGATAAACAGATCCAGTCCCATTGACCACTTAACGGATAAGCGCCGGATGTTTCAATATTGGTATGTAAACCTTCAGCTTTTAATGCAGCGGTGAGCATATCCAGGTTATGCATCAGTGGTTCGCCACCTGTAATAACGACTAATTCTGCTGCTGTTTTTTTTACAGCAGCAACGATGTCTTTTATTTCATATTTAGGATGTTTTTCTGCATCCCAACTGTCTTTTACATCACACCACACACAGCCAACATCACAGCCGCCGAGCCTGATAAAATAAGCGGCCCTTCCCTGGTGAAAACCTTCACCCTGGATAGTATAGAAATGTTCCATCACAGGCAAAGAACCTGTGGCCAAACTTTTTGATAATGCTATTTCTGGTTTCAACATTCAATTCATTTTCACATTTGCAAATTCGCACATTAATTTTTCATCCGGCAGGAAGTAAAAGTATTATTCATCAAAGCAGCGATCGTCATCGGGCCCACACCACCGGGAACAGGAGTGATCCATGAACATTTTGGCGCTACCGATTCATAGTGAACATCCCCTTTTAATTTGAACCCGGATTTCTTACTGCTGTCTTCCACTCTTGTAATACCAACATCAACAACAACAGCGCCTTCCCTTACCATATCAGCAGTTAAAAATTCAGGTTTGCCCAATGCCGCAACAATAATATCCGCCTGCAGGCAAAGGTCCTTGATATTTTTTGTTTGAGAATGACATAATGTTACAGTGCAATTGCCCGGATTGCCATTGCCGCTCAATAATATACTCATTGGTCTTCCAACAATATTACTTCTGCCGATCACCACGGCATGTTTGCCCTTTGTTTCTACTTTATAATGTTTAAGCAACAGCATAATGCCATGTGGTGTGGCGGAGATAAAAGTCGGGGTTCCCAACACCATTTTACCAACGCTGATAGGATGAAAACCATCTACATCTTTATCCGCGTCGATCGCATTGATGACTTTTTCATCAGAGATATGTTTTGGAAGAGGCAACTGCACCAAAATACCATCCACATCGGGGTCGGTATTCAGATCATCGATCTGTAATAAAAGGTCATTCTCAGAAATGCTGTCTTCAAGTCTTATGAGGGTTGATTTAAAACCTACTTCCTCACAGGCTTTCACTTTCGCATTTACATAGGTTTCGCTGGCGCCATTATTACCCACCAGTATGGCCGCCAGGTGGGGCACTTTTTTTCCTTCCGCTGCCAGTTGCGCCACTTCAATTTTCAATTCATCACGAATGGCCTGTGATGCTTTCTTGCCGTCTAAAATTTGCATGCGCAAACCTACAGAAAGTTTTTTATCCCAGGTTTCTGGTAGTGAGATAACGGGCCCCGCGTGAGTTTTTACCGGGTAGATATGATCATGTGAACACTATCAGTATGTTTTTTTACTGCTGCAAAACCGCTGTTTACACCTTGCTGCCCTAACAATGCATTGTAGCTTATGGACAAATTCATTGTTGATGAGATTGGTTCTGTCACTCCTCATGGCACTAAACCTTATCTGCCAGTTAAGTTCCGGTCAAATAGTAAGACAACCGCTGGCGGCTCCTTATTTAGGAACGGGCGCTTATAGTCTGCATCATGTTGACGTCTTTTCAATAATAGCTAACCAGGCATCGTTAGCGCAATTAAAAAATACGTCGGTTGCTGTGTATGGAGAACGGAGGTTTCTATTAAATGAATTGAATAATTACCGGGCCGTTGCTGCTATTAAAACCTCTTCGGGACATTTTGCATTGAATGCAGGCTATTTTGGTTTTGCTGATTATAATGAATCACAAATAGGGTTAGCTCATGCGAGAAAACTTGGGAACAAGATTAATATCGGCGCACAATTCAATTATAATGGTATCAGCATCGCCGGTTATGGAAATGCCGCTGCGATAAGTTTTGAGTTGGGTACTGTTTTTCATTTAACGGAGAAACTGCATGCAGGCATTCATATCAATAATCCTGTTGGTGGAAAATTCGGAAAAGAACAACCGGAAAAACTTCCATCAGTTTATACAGTTGGTTTTGGGTTCGAAGCATCGGAGAAATTTTTTATCAGCAGTGAAATAATTAAGGAAGAAGATCAGCCCGTGAATGTGAACGCGGGCATGCAATATCGGTTTACTTCACAACTCATGGCAAGAGCAGGCATCTCTTCAGCTACCACATCGGGTTGGTTGGGAGCAGGATTGATTTTACAATCATTTCGAATTGATATCATGGCAAGCTATCACTCACAATTAGGAGTGACGCCAGGATTATTATTGCTATTCAATTTCAAATCCTCATCTAAACAAGCGGAATGAAAAAGCAATCTTATATAGTGATTGCTTTTTTGATACTGCAGTTTGCTATGGCAGCGCAGGATATTCCACCCGTGACCGAACAACAATTGGAAAATCTAACTGATGCTGACCAGGCCGAAACAGAAGATGATTCTTTTTTGCTCGCACTGGAGTATTTTAGAAAAAATCCATTGAATCTTAATATAGCTGACGCAACTGAGTTAAAGGAATTAAGAATACTGACCGATCTGCAAATCGATAACCTTATTATTTATCGCAGGTTATTGGGTGCATTGATAAGTATTCACGAATTGCAGGCTGTGCCATCATGGGATATAGGAACCATCCGCAGGTTATTGCCTTTTATAACGACTGAAACAATAACTTCTTTAACTGAACAGTTCTTGCAGCGATTCAGGAACGGTGATCATAACCTGTTGTTTAGAATTTCACAGGTGCTGGAAAGGGCCAAAGGTTTTGACAGGTCATCAGCAAGCGCCAAATATCCAGGTGGTCCGCAACGGATTTTTTTCCGATACCGCTATGCCTACAAAAACTTATTACAATTCGGGTTAGTAGGAGATAAAGATGCAGGCGAACAATTTTTTAAAGGCGCACAAAGCAAAGGCTTTGATTTTTACTCCCTGCATTTGTTTGCCAAAAAGATTGGCCCGATACAGGCATTGGCGGTCGGCGATTTTACGGTTAATATGGGACAGGGACTGATCCAATGGCAGGGTCTTGCTTTCAAAAAAAGTGCAGAGATAACTGGTATAAAACGTCAGTCGCCAGTATTGCGGCCCTACAATTCCGCCGGCGAATTTTATTTTCATCGTGGGGTAGGAGTTACTATTAATAAAAGGAGGTGGGAAGCAACAGGATTTTTCTCTTTAAGAAAACTCAGCGCAAACTTTATTGTGGACACGGCAAGCGATGAAGAACATGTTTCTTCATTATTGAATTCAGGCTATCATCGCACTAGCGGAGAAGCTGAAAATAAAAATAAACTCAGGCAAACATCATTTGGCGGAAATATCAGTTATAAAGCAAACAGGCTGCATATCGGCGTGAATGCAGTTTATTATGGTTTTTCATCACCTGTACAAAAAAGAGATGAACCCTATAATCTCTACGCAATAAATGGCGATAGCTGGTATAATTTCAGTGTTGACTATAGTTATACTTATAAGAATCTACATGTATTTGGCGAGGTTGCGGCAGATAGGAATTTTAATACCGCATTTATCAATGCTGTATTGATAAGTGTTGATCCGAAAGTGGATGTTTCCATATTGCATAGAAAGATCGCTAAAGAATACCAGGCAGTTTATGGGAATGCTTTTACCGAAAACACTTACCCGGCAAATGAGTCAGGATTTTTTGCCGGTATCAGCATTCGTCCTTTGCAGGGCTGGCACCTGGATGCTTATGCTGATTTTTTCAAATTTCCCTGGTTAAAATATCTTGCCGATGCTCCCGGTAGCGGCACAGATTTTATGGGGCAGCTAACCTATTCACCCAACAGGCAGGTTGAAGTTTATACAAGATTTAGAAATGAAACAAAGCAGTCCAATCAGCCCGATAATCTTTCTACTACCAATTTCCTGGTTACCCTTCCAAAACAAAGCTGGCGAACGCAGGTAAACTATAAGGTAAGCTCCGCGGTAATGTTTAGAAGCAGGGTCGAAATGATATGGTATGATAAGAAAGGACCTAATAATGAGGAGGGGTTTATGTTTCTTGCTGATATTATATATAAACCATTGCTTAAGCCCTTTGCCGGGGTATTCCGGGTGCAATATTTTGAAACAGACGACTATAACTCCCGCATATATGCCTATGAAAATGATGTTTTATACAGCTATTCTATCCCGGCAATCTTTGATAAGGGGTATCGGTATTACCTGAATTTCAATTATGACCTGGCAAAAAACCTTGGTCTCTGGTTACGTTGGGCCCAAACTATTTACCGGGATAAGACAACCATCGGTTCAGGTCTGGATGAGATTAAGGGGAATAAAAAAACGGAGATAAAACTTCAGCTGCAATGGATTATATAATTTTTTAATTGCAACCGTAGTGTAATTTTTTTTTGAATAAACAAACGAATGTTAAAAAAATCTTTACCTTGGCGCAGCAAATTTCATGGTTTAGGGCTCTTTTACATCGGTTTGGTACCATGAAATCATCATGGACATTTTGGACTTCATGACTTTTAAATCTAAAAATTAACGTTAACATGAGAAAAATTGCATCACTGCTTGCAGTGCTGATGCTATTTAGTGCATTGGCATTCAGCCAGACCCGGATCATCACGGGTAGGGTTACTGATGAAAAGGGAGACGCTCTTCCCGGAGCTACGATTAGACTTAAAGGAACGAATACCGGGGTAACAGCCGGTGAAAACGGTCAATTCAGCATTTCTGCCAAAACAGGCGATGTGCTGGTTGTTTCAGGTGCGGGGTTAGAGCCTACTGAAATTAAAGTAGGTGCCGGAAGCACCATTTCAGTTGAAATGAAAAGAGTGGTTGTGGCAGGTTCCGAGGTGGTTGTTACTTCATTAGGTATCGCCCGCCCCAAAAAGGAACTTGGTTATGCTACTACAAAAGTCAGCAGCGCTGAACTTACCAAAGGCCGTGCGGTAAATATTGCCAATGGTTTACAGGGTAAGGTTTCTGG
>DASVNY010000848.1:0-2003 GCA_036383615.1 Chitinophagaceae bacterium | reverse complement strand
ATGATGGTTCTGTTCCTTTAAAAATTTCCTTGCTGGATGAAGGTGCTGAAAACTGTTTAAAAGGAAGCACCTGGGTTCTTCCAAATAACGGCTATGGCAGTTACACCATCGCCTCCGGGAAAACAGGATGCACAGCAGGTGAAAGAAAGATCGTGTGGTCATACCGGCAGGAAAATGACCGAACAGTATTTCAATATAAGCGCCTGGTGGATGATGTAAAAGCAAAGAATATTGAAGAGGGTTATCGATTTAAGATAATGTCAGGTTCTTCTTCTCACCTTACTTTGCAATCGGAAGTAAATTTTGAGGGCAGGCCTTTTTATATCACTTATTACTTTATCCGTAAGTAGAAATAGATCTTAGTTATAAGAAAAAAGCCACCCGCTAACTGGCGGATGGCTTTTTGTTGTGCGATATATAATATATTTAATTGCCCGCTTCTTTTTTAGCATCGGCTACCATTTTATCATTAGCTGTGATCAGGAAGTCAACCCGGCGGTTCAATGAGCGATTCTCTTCGCTGTCATTAGCATATTTGGGCGCTGACTCACCAAATCCTTTTGTGGTTATGCGTGAACCAGCAATGCTCTTACTTTTTAAATAAGAAGACACTGACCCTGCTCTTTTTTCAGATAACGATTGATTATATGAATCCGTGCCGGTATCATCGGTATGTCCTTGTACTTCGATATTGGTATCGGGATATTTGTTGAGTACGCCAACCAGGTTATCCAAATTGTCTTTGGCAGCAGTGCCAAGGTCGGAGCGGTCAAAGCCAAATAGAATTTTGTTGTTGAATTCAACAACGATGCCTTCTCCAACTCTTTCCACTTTTGCGCCCGGCACTTCTTTTTTGATCTCTTCTGCCTGCTTATCCATTTTTCGACCAATGATAGCACCGGCTGTTCCACCAACAGCGGCGCCCAGGATCACACCTAATGCTGTATTGCCGGTGGCTTTCCCGATAACACCGCCGATCACGGCACCGCCAGCCGCACCGATCGCAGCGCCTTTTTGTGTTTTGTTCATCGATTTACAAGCGGGCAACAGTATAATTAATGCGGCTATGCCGATCATAAATTTTGCACGTAGTCCCATAAGTTGAGCTTTTATTGGGGGTATGTCAAACATCATACCACAGCGATAAAAATTTGTTATGGTATAAAGGTAAGGTATATACAAAAGAAAGGACCGGTGTCGGGGAGAGGCCGGTCCTTTTTTGCTGATAATAATTATCGTGCAAGCAATTCGTCCAAATTGCCGTGTGCAGCAGTGAACCCTTCTTTGAAGCCCATTTCAACGATCTTTTCAAGATCGGCTGTGCTATCAAATGCAACATCAATTTCAACTTTTGTTCCTGAGTCTGTGCCACTGAATGTGCAGAGCCAATTCATTCGGGGAAACTCACCTGTCATCACGCCATTCTCATCACAAAATGCATCGATATAGGTATAGTTTTTTTGCGGGGCAATGGTTTTGTATTCTGCCTTGCACCAGGTTTCAGTTCCATCCGGGCCCACCATTGCATAGAGCCAGGTGCCACCTTCACGGAAGTCCATGCTCTTGGTTTTAGCTTTCCAGGGTTTAGGCGCCCACCATTGATCCAGTAATGCTGACTGGGTCCATGCGTTCCATACATGTTCTACGGGCGCATCGAATTCCCTTACCACATGTAGCTTTTTTCCAGAAACATCTTTCGTGATTTCTGTTTGATGAATTGTCGTCATGATCTTTTGTTTTTAGCGTTTGTAATATTCTATCGAACGGGGCCTTTTTGCAGGGAAAGGATCGGGCCAATCTCTGCTTAATAGTACCATTCGTTTGTGCAACTATTCGGTTGCGAATATATGTGCAACTTTTTGGTTGCGCAAATATTTTTCTAAAAAAATTATTTATTGATAGGTAGGTCCTGGAGGTTAATAAAAACTACCCTTTTCCATGTCGAGTTGAAGGATCTTTTTCTGAATTGCCATTTCGTTCATCGGAATCGAGGTAGCGAGCCC
>DASVNY010000847.1:0-3917 GCA_036383615.1 Chitinophagaceae bacterium | reverse complement strand
ACAAATAATTTCTCATTAATAACCACAAACAATGCAGGAGCATCCACCCCAACGGGTTTTCCTGTAGGCGGATGGGCCACAGGCGATCTTAGAACCTATAAGATCAATATAACAAGCGGCTCGGTGACAAAGGGCCAATATTTTTATGTGGGTGCCAATAAAAATATCTGGGGTGCAGGTTCAACAAATATCAGTTCCTCTTTCTGGATAAGTAAAATGTATGCAAGCGTAACCGGAGATGGTTTTGGCACAGCCACTACTAACCTTCTCGCCAATAGTGGTAATGCTGGTGGCATTGCTGTATTTGATCTTACCAATGTAACTAATGACACAGTTCCCGTTGATGTAATGTTTTATGGTGGGGGTGGCAGTCTTTATACTGCTGGTCCGCCGGAAAGAGGTTATAAGATCACCAATACAGATTATTACGATGTTACCAATCCATCAACCCTGCAAATACAACCTTATTTTAACCAGGGTTCCAATACAGGTAAGCTGGCTTTTCCTGCAGCTACGCAATTTTCAAGATTAGGAGGCACTTATAATATCACTACCGGGAGATGGACAACCGCCCGAACTTTGACCGGTGTTGCATTAACAGCAACATCAACCGTTTCAGAAATTGAAGGAGCAACAACGATAGAACAATAATAATATGCAAAGAAGAAAATTCATTCAATATACAGCATGGCTCACCGGCGGTTTTATGATCGCCGGCTCTTTGCCTGCTACTGCGCGAAGCTTTAAAGGGAAAGCCATAAAAGGAAAAGTAACAGTTAAAGGGAAGGGAATCAAAAGAGTTGTAGTAAGTGATGGTTACAATGTTGTTGTTACGGATGGTAGCGGCAAATATGAATTTGAACCACATGCTGACGCCGTCACTGTTTTTATCTCCACTCCTTCCGGCTATGAATTCATAGAGCAAAAAGGTATTGCCCGTCATTATCGTTTGCTGAAAGATATAAACCCGAAGAAAGCTGTAAACTTTGAGTTGACGGCCCTCGCTAAAAATGATAATGAACACAACTTCGTTATCTGGGCCGATCCGCAGGTAAAGAATGCGAAGGATGTTGAGAAAATGATGAATGAATCCGTACCCGATGTGCAAGGTTGGGTAAAGGCTGCTGGCGCCGGCGCTTTATTGCATGGCATCACTGTCGGTGATATTGTCTGGGATGAACTGCAGCTCTTTGCCGACTATGACAAAGCGGTTGAACAAATGGGCATTCCGTTCTTCCAGTGTTTGGGCAACCATGATATGGATTATAATAAAGGCGGTGATGAAAGATCGGATGATACATTTCAGCAAACCTATGGACCCACCTATTATTCGTTCAATCGCGGGCAGGTGCATTATGTAGTGATGGATGATGTTCGTTATCTCGGGAAAGAAAGAGAATATGACGGCTATATTTCACAGGCGCAGTTAGACTGGTTGAAGAAAGATCTCTCTTATGTTGCAAAAGATAAGCTGATCATTCTTTGTGTGCATATTCCCGTTCACAATGGAATAAAAAACAATGCTGAACTATATGCTGTTCTTGAAGATCGCAAAGTGCATATCATGTCGGGACATACACATTATCATCGCAATGTGATCAATGGAAATATCTTTGAACACAATCATGGCACAGTTTGTGGCGCCTGGTGGACCGGTTCGATCTGTGGAGATGGTACTCCCTGCGGTTATGGTGTTTACACCGTAAAAGGAACTGACCTAAGCTGGCATTATCAGTCAACAGGAAAAGAAACAGGCTATCAAATGAAGCTTTTCCCAAAGGAAACAACTAATGAACAGCGGGAAGTACTGGTGAATGTCTGGAACCATGATCCTGAATGGAAAACTGAATATATTGTGGATGGAGTGAGTAAAGGATCGCTTGAACAATTTGAAGGTTTTGATCCACTGGCCTATGAAACATTATTGGGACCTGAGAAACCAAAAGCAAGAGGTTTTGCAGAGCCAAGAAAAACAGAACATATGTTCAAGGCAATGATGCCGGCTTCAGCCAAAGAGATTAAAGTAGTAGCAACCGATCGCTTTGGAAAAAAATTCAGCTCAACCTATAAAATATGATAAAACAACTGATCTTATCTTTTTCAACTTTGACGCTTTCAGTAGCACTAATGGCGCAAGAGAAATGGGACAGCACTCATCGGCCGACTAACTATGCCCGCCAGGTAGATAATTTCAGAAGTTACCCGAATAAAACAACGGACATCATCATGCTGGGCAACAGCATCACCGATTATGCGCAATGGAACGAATTGCTGCAGGTGAATGAGATCAGGAACCGTGGCATCTCAGGTGATAATACATTTGGCATCCTGGAAAGACTGGATGAAGTGACTGAAGGCAAGCCGGTAAAAGTTTTCATTCTTATCGGCATCAATGATATTGGTCGTAATCTTCCCGATAGTGTGATACTTGATAATTACAAAAGGATCATTCATCGCATCAAAACCGAATCACCCAAAACAAAGATTTATTTCAACACACTGTTGCCGGTGAACAATACATTCACCGCAAAGGCCCAGTTTAACAAAGATGCGCATATACTATACATCAATGAAGAATTGAAAAAGATCGGCAAGGCAGAGGGAATCACTGTCATTGATATTCATTCCCGCTTTCTTGATGCCGATAAACGCCTGGACAAACAATATACTTATGATGGATTGCACCTGAATGCAGCCGGCTATAAAGTTTGGGCCTCTATTCTGCAACCCTATATTAATGAAAAATGAGACAGGAATTAATATCAGCTATCGCCATCTTTACATTGATCGCTTGTAAGTCAACACAGTTGGGTCAGCAAGTTGCACCCAAAAAAGGGTTGGCACTACCTGCATTTAATAAAGAAGGGCATCGTGGTATCCGTGGGTTGATGCCAGAGAATACTATCCAGTCCATGTGCAAGGCGATAGATTATGACGTTAATACAGTGGAAGTGGACATTGTGATCTCAAAAGATAAACAGGTGGTTATTTCACATGACATCTACTTTCATTCCGACTTCAGTCTTACACCTGAAGGAAAAGAGATGACAAAAAAAGATGCGGAAAGTCGTTTGCTCTATAACATGAATTACGACAGCATCCGCAAATATGATGTAGGCATGAAACCACATCCCGCCTTTTCTCAGCAACAAAAAGTTCCTGCCTATAAGCCTTTATTAGCTGAACTGGTTGACGCAACAGATGCTTATGCCAAAAGCAAAGGCAAGGATGTCATCTACAACATCGAACTAAAAGCCAATGCTGATTGGGATGGCACCAAACAACCCCCGGTTGAAGAGTTGGTTGACCGGACCATGGCAGTAATAAAAGAAAAAAACTTAGAGAACCGCTGCTACCTGCAGTCATTTGATTTCAGGGCCATGCAGGTGGTCCATAAAAAATATCCTTACATGACAACAGCCATCCTGATCGGTGGCGGAGAGAAGAGAACATTGGATGAACAGTTAGCCGCTCTTGGCTACCAGCCAGAGATGTATAGCCCGAGTTATACATTAGTGACAAAAGAATTAGTGGATGCCTGTCATAAAAAAGGGATGAAGATCATACCGTGGACGGTGAATACGGTGGAGGAAATGAAAAAGATGAAAGTGCTGGGCGTTGATGGGATCATTACGGATTATGCGAACTATTTTTCTGTACTATAATAAAATGCTCAATGTTCAACGATCAATACTCAATTACCAGGTAGTAAAATCTGATTATTGAGAATTGAAAATTGAGCATTGAAAATTTTCTCTCTAATTATATATTTGACTTTAAACCCTTACGATTGCCATGCCCGACTACATTTTGTCCCTCGACCAGGGAACAACCAGTTCAAGAGCTATTATTTTCGACAAGAAAGGAAGCATTGTTGCCACTGCACAAAAAGAATTCACACAGATCTTTCCGCAGCC
>DASVNY010000846.1:0-4221 GCA_036383615.1 Chitinophagaceae bacterium | reverse complement strand
ACCTCGCTATTTTTTGCAGTTTTCTTCTCAGTCGTTTGATTCATGGCAACAAATATACTTGTTTGGGTGATTAGTTAGGGATTAGGATTGAGTGGTTGAAGGGGGCGGGATTAGTAATTGGGTATTGGGAATTAGGCGTGCTGGTTGATAATCAGATAATGCGATAGTTCTGATAGTCAAAAAGACGTTTGCCTGTCCATTTTTCAAAGCGGTATAGCATAGCATCTTTGAACGACATATTACGTTGACTTGTATCAAGCTCTAAATTCCAGTTCTTTTCGATTATCCGGTTTTGCATCACGGCAGGATGTGTGCCCGCAAATTTCTGAAGGGCATCGGCATCTTTCAGGTAATCAAAAACCTCTTCGACCTCTTTTTTAAATGCTGCTTCTTTATCCTTGCTGTAATAAACGCCTACATTATTTCTTTTGTGTTGCTGCTGCTGCGGATGCTTCACCCATCCATAATGATAGATATAGGCATCTATCAGTTTTACATTTAGTTTCCGGCCCTCTTTGCGAAATCCCTGCGCATCCCTGTAAGAAGATATTTTTTTGTCATTACGAATGATGCGTATCTCCCGGTTATACCAGCGACGGGAATCACCCACATAATCATAAGAGCCGTAGAAGTGAAGGTATTTGAACAGCAGTCCCTCAACCGCTTCATTGTTCAAATATTTTTCGGCTTCTGCTTTTATAACGGGTAAATATTTTTCATGCACCACTTCATCGCCCTGGAGATAGAAACACCAGTCAGCATGGGGAGAAACATGAACAAAGGCTTTGTCCGTTTCAACGGCCAGCACTTTACCACCTTCCCGCAACGAATCATCCCAAACAGAATGAGCGATCTTTATTTTCGGAGAGCCGATGGATTCGATCAATTGCAACGTATCATCATCACTGTCGCCTACGCTAACGATAAATTCATCAACAATGGGCAGGATGGACCGGATGGATTCAATGATGGGGTAATCATATTTAACGGCATTGCGAACAAAAGTGAATCCGCTGATAAACATAGTATGGCGATTTGGGCGGGGCAAAGATAGTGAGATGGGTGTTTATCGTTTGTTGTTTTGGGTTTGTCGTTGAAACAAGCGGAGTGCGCCTGGATTGTTTAATTATGATGTTCGTGTAGCTAAATGCAAATTCAACTTTAAGAAACAATAAACTAAAAACACTTTTCTCTCAATAATTTCATCCATGCCAACCCTTTTGCTCTTGCAAAATGAATATTGCGTTCGGGAATGCTGTCCGGGTCAGGAAAGTTCTCCAATGCGGTTTCAATACTTTCTTCTCTTAATAAGTGCAACATTGGATAGGGAGAGCGGTTGGTATAGTTAGCCGCATCATCTTCATCGGCATCGGCAAAGCAATACAAAGGATGAAAGCTGGCCGCCTGGTAAATGCCTTCATATTTTTTTTGCTTTATTACTTGTTCTGCCAGCTCCAGCAGATCGAGATAGTCTCCAAAATCTGTGAAAGAACCAGGAAGGATGAGCAAGATGGTTTCTATATCAGGGTTCTCATCTAATCGACGGCATTCGGTTACAAAAAGATCAATGGCTTGTTCAACAGTAGCGTTTGCGGCAACTTCATAATGGATGCTGTCTTTTTTTAATTCTTTGGCGGCAAAGGGACAGAAATTACAACCTATCACCACATCGGTGATCCATTTTTTTGTCTGCTCAATTATCCGGGAGGGAGATTCCATCAGGAGGTCACTCATACTTTTTCGCTCATCAATTGCCTGATCAGTTCTTCGAGTTCTTTTATTCTTTTCTCTAACTCAGGTAATCTTCGGTTCACAGCCTGGCTGCGCAATGCCGATGTATAATCATACGCTGGTGAACCGGTAACAGCTTTGCCGGGCTCGATGGATTTACTGACACCACTTTGTGCATTCACTTTGGCGCCGTCACCTAATTGGATATGACCAACAATGCCGGCTTGCCCGCCGATCATCACGCCATTACCAATTTTTGTGCTGCCACTGATACCTGCCTGCGCTGCGATCACGGTGCTATGACCCACTTCAACATTATGTGCGATCTGAATCAGGTTATCGAGTTTGGCACCTGCTTTTATTAAGGTAGAACCAATGGTGGCTCTATCAATCGTAGTATTGGCGCCGATCTCAACATTATCTTCTATTACAACATTACCGATCTGCGGCACTTTCTTGAAACTGCCATCAGCCTGCGGTGCAAAACCAAAACCGTCGCTACCGATGATCGTGCCTCCATGTATGATCACATTGTTCCCTATCCTACAATCATGATAGATCTTTACACCGGGATGAATGATAGAATTATTACCAATGGTTACATTATTTCCTATATAAGCATTCGGAAAGATCTTTGTGTTGTCGCCGATCTTTACATTCTCACCGAGATAAGCAAAAGCCCCGATAAAAACATTTTGTCCATACGTCGCTGTTTTAGCAATATAACTCGGTTCCTGGATGCCGCTTAGCTGCTGCTGCACGATTTCCTGGTATTTGGACAGCAAAGTAGCAAATGCGCTGTATGCATCTGGCACACGGATCAAGGTGGCATTGACAGTTTGTTTTAAAATAAAATTGTCATTGATGATGATCACCGAAGCTTTGGTGCTATAGAGATATTCTTCGTATTTGGGATTGGCGAGGAAACTTAATTCACCTTCTTTGGCTTCTTCTATTTTGCCAAATGAAGCAACAGCGATATTGGGGTCGCCTTCTACTTTACCATTGATAAGCAAAGCTATTTGTGCAGCAGGGAAAGTCATGTAGTAACGCTTTGAGTTACGAGCCATGAGCTGTGAGCAACGACCGTTCAGGCTCGCAGCTCATAGCTGGTAGCTCGCAGCTATCTTAAATAACAAATGTAATGTTTTTTCACAGGGCTGGCCAGTTGCGGATGGATCAGTGCATTGTCCACTTGCGAAATATCTTTTATCGTTCCATCCTTGAATAAAATATTGATGCGCTCGTCCTTTGGATTATAGGTTGTTCCGATCGCTTCGCCGGTAAAGACAAAATAATCAACTTCTTCGTTGCTTATATCCAGGCTCTTTATGATCTCTTTCTTCTTTTCAGTTATGAATGCTTCATCAAAAGGTTCGGCCTGCAGTTTCACTTTGTATAGGTGGCGGTCGGTGATAGAACGACAAAGCGTTGCCAATATTTTATCAGGATGTTGCCGCCAGTTCTTGATCGTGGCAAGCACGTCATGATCATCGAGACGGCAAAATGTTTCCAAATGCTGCCCGATGCTGCATTGCTGATGCAAAAAAGTATCAAGTCCATTAGCCAAAACAGCTATCTTTTCTCCTTTTTTTATCAATTCTTTCACACGACGAATGATCTTGACCAGCAACATCTCGGCACCCAGTACGGTTTTATGCAGATACACCTGCCAGTACATCAATCGCCGCGACACTAAAAATTTCTCTATCGAATAGATCGCTTTTTCTTCTACCATCAATTCGCCATTCTTTACTGTCAGCATCTTGATGATACGATCATACCCGATCACACCTTCGGCCACACCTGTGAAAAAGCTATCACGATTCAGGTAGTCCATCCGGTCAACATCCAGCTGACCCGACACCAACTGGTATAAAAATTTTTTCGGGTGTTTATTGGTAAAAATTTCTATAGCTGTTTGTAAAGCGCCATTCAATTCTTCGTTTATTCTTTTTATGATAAGCAGGGAGATCACTTCATGATCCACGCCGGGTATCAGCTCGTGTTCCAATGCATGCGAAAAAGGACCATGACCGATATCGTGTAACAGTATAGCGACCTTTGCACCCAATTCTTCTTCGGCTGTTATTTCAATGCCTTTACTTTTTAATTCCGAAAGGGCCATACCCATCAGGTGATAGGCGCCTAAAGAGTGATGTAATCTTGAATGCACCGCACCCGGATAAACGAGATGAGCAAAAGCCATCTGGTGAATATTACGCAAGCGCTGATAGTAGGGATGCGAGATGATCTGCAATATCAACGGGTGGTCAATGGTAATAAAACCATAAACCGGGTCGTTAATGATCTTGCGAGTTGGCATCATTGTTGGCTTTTTGTTAAAGGGCCGGTTCAAAGGACTCCTTAGGAGCGGCAAAAGTACAAATGCAGGGTTTAAAAAGCTAAATTTGAAGTTCCCAGGTTTGATATTGAAATAAAAATCTACGAATGGCAGTTGCAAAAATCATTTGGGTGGACGACGAGATC
>DASVNY010000845.1:0-2586 GCA_036383615.1 Chitinophagaceae bacterium | reverse complement strand
GGGCAGCCATCATATTTTGGCAAACCGGGAGTGTCAGGACATTTATCATTCTCATCCAGCACACCATCTTTATCCCTGTCAGAAGGAGCGGGCGGTGGTGGCGGAGGAATTACTTTTGGTTCCTTCTTTTTACCAATAGCGCCAGCAAGCCCGATATTATAAAAGAAATGATAGTTCGCATTATCAGCAGTTACCGGCACACGATATTGTAAGGTCGTGAACAAATGTGATTCATCAAAGAAGTTCACCTTCAAACCAACACCCAATGGCATATAAGCGCCCCAGTTACTACCACCATAAACATGACCGCCTATACCTGCAAGAATATAGGGTTGCACCCAATATTTCTCAGATACCATTTTGAAATTCAACTGGGCATCAGCTGATAACAGAAACTTATCCCTGCCACTGCCAGCCGGTTTATTGGGAAAAGGATAATCAAGGAAAGCACCTCCTAAAGTAGCAGTGAAATCAATATGCTTTTTCAAGCCCTGGAAATAGTGAATGGAAAGACCAGGTGACATATCGTTGAAGTCTGCCCAGCCTTTATCACTAAGAACCTGTGACAGCGAAGAGGAACGTATTTTTGATGCTGTTTCAAAATCGGTAAGGGTAAAACTGATACCAATTGCCGGGCGCCTGATCTCATCATCCTGTGCATTCAATCCGGGCACAAAGAGGTATAATGCCAGCAATGCAGCTAATATCTTCTTCATAAAGAGGTAGTTTGGTTTAAATCTGAGCAAAAATAACGGGTATGTTCAATACCCTAAAATAAATTATTAGATTAATATTCACCTGTTTGGGTTGGTTTTTTTTCACCAAAATCTCCACTTTTCAGGCCTTTATTATCCCTATTTACCGGCATAATATTTTTCCCTGATCAACCTGTCCTCACCATAGATGTCATCATAGAAAACAAGGCCATTATCCTTGCCTTCACAGGTAAAATAACGGATAAAAACCGGCACTCTTTTCTTCATCGGGATACCATGCTTTTCCTTCCGGCTCAGCCAGCTATTCATCGAATCTAATGCGGGAAGCACCGTGGCTGTATCCGCATAATTATTACGGATAAGATAGACAGCCAGCTTCTCCCACTCCTGCACCCTCACACAACCATGGCTCAATGTTCGCACCGGCGCACCAAAAAGAGAACGCTGGTTGGTGTCATGCAGATAAACCGCATATTTATTAGGGAAATTAAATTTCAATACCCCCAATGCATTCGCGTCACCGCTTCCCTGCACTACTTTATACGGAATGCCTTTGCTGTATTTCGACCAGTTCACGGTAAAGGGATCAATCTCCTCGCCTTTTGCATCAACCAGGCTAAGCCCTTTTTTGGCAAAATAACCCGGATCCTTTTTAGCCGTCGGCAACATTTCCTTTACAATAATACTTTGCGGAACTGTCCACTGCGGGTAAGTGATGATCTCCGAAATAGCGCTGGTCAGTAAAGGGGTTCTTGTTTTTGTTTTGCCACAAACAATTTTCGAGACCAGCCTCACCGTATCATTATCCTGCAAACGCAGGTAAAAAGAAGGCAGGTTCACCCATATATATTTTTCAGGCATTTTGGGAGGCAGTAGTTTATAACGGTCCATTGAAATGACAATACTCATGAACCGGTCCTCATCAGTTGTATTAAGCAATCGCACAGTTCCCTCTCCTGCCACACCATCAACCGTGATCCCTTTTTTCTTTTGAAATTTTTTAATTGCCGTCACCAATTGTGCCGAGTCGGCTCTAACGCTATCAAATGCGATATAACCATCTTCATATAATCTTTTTTGCAGCGCCTGTTTAAATAGTGAATCTTTTGAAGAAGGGATATTAGTGTATGACTTATACTTTGCGCTATCAAGAAACCCCTTTATCCCTGCTTTGATCAGCTGGTATCCCTCATGCCTGGGTTCGAGTGAATCAATGGTTGAAGAAAGAGTGGCGCCCTGCAATACTTCATTCAACCGGTCAACATAAAAGCTGTCAACCAGGACCGAGTCTTTTCGTAGCGAAATACTATCCTGTGGCAGGTGACCCAGCTTAACATCTTTTACGATATGTAAAAAAGCATCTGTAAGTAAAATATCCGTTTTGGCCCAAAGCGCTGCATTCTTCCTGGATGTATTGGACAACGTATCCGCATCAAATTCCTTTCTTACAGAATCAAGAAAAGAGAGGTGATAATCCAGCGGAAAAAGACCATATAATTTTGCATTCCGGATAAAGTCAAGCAAAGAATCGCCGGCTGGTTTCCATTGTTCTTTGTTGCTCCACAAAGCAGCATATTGGTTTGTTTTATACAGGGTCTGCATCAACCCGGTTTGCTGAAGCAAGAACGAATCACTTAGTTTGCCGTTATGAGCTGCGGCAAAATCAAGGTTCTTCCGAATATTGTCCTCTGTTTTTTCTATTAATTGTTCGGGTGTTTCCGCAATATCAGTTGGCGCCGGCGGTGGCGGTTCGGAATCATTGCAGGAAAAAAACAAAATGGTGAGCAGGAATAAACTCCAGGAGGATTTTTTTATACTCATAGAAATACATCTGGTGTGGCTGGGCAACAAAATAAAAAATGATTTCTGT
>DASVNY010000844.1:0-2928 GCA_036383615.1 Chitinophagaceae bacterium | reverse complement strand
ATTCTTATTCTTTGTGTGGCGATGTCGTCATTGTTTGCCGTGGTACTTGGTTATTCAAGAATTCCCTATGCCGCTGCCGTTGATGGAAACTTCTTTGCTGTGTTTGGAAAATTACATCCTACTAAGAATTTTCCGCATGTTTCTTTGCTTGTGTTATGCGGTCTTGGATTTGTATTTAGTTTGTTATTTAAAATGACAGAAGTGATCTCCGGCATTTTGGCAATGAGGATAGTGGTGCAGTTCATGGCACAGTCGGTAGGTGTTGTATTACTGCGATCAAAATTTGGATCGGGACAACTTCCTTTTCGCATGTGGCTATATCCTATACCTGTAGTATTGTCTTTAGCGATCTGGATATTCTTACTACTGTATAACCAGTTTGCGTTGTATGGCGGATTGATCGCGCTTGTAGGAGTGGGAGTTTACTTTTTAACTACGCATATGAAGAACATCGCGAAAAATCAGTAAGAATGCTCAATCCTCAATTTTCAATGTTCAATATTCAAGTTTTGGAAAATTGAGTATTGAACATTGAGCATTGAATAATGAAAATTTCACTCCATTTTTCAACATATCCACATTTTTAGCCACATACTTTACTGGTCACATTATCGTTTTATTATTTTTCATTTATTTTGTTCTAATCAAACCCTCTTGAATGAGCCATCCTAAGGGAAAACTAATAGCCATCGGCGGTGCCGAAGACAAAGGCACTGACCTGGAAAAAGGCGAGATCCACCGTAGCAATCTTAATTTTTTTGAACTGGGTATCCTTCGCCGGGTAGTAGAAGAGGCCGGCGGTCCTTCGGCAAGGATCGAGGTCATCACCACCGCTTCAATGATCCCCTATGAAGTAGGTGATAATTATCTCAACGCATTTGGAAAGATCGGTTGCACGAATATCGGCTTGTTGCATATACGCACAAGACAGGATGCAATGAACGATGAATACATCGAACGAATCCGTCACTGTGATGCAGTAATGTTCAGCGGCGGGAATCAATTAAGATTAAGCGCCACAGATGGAGGCACCGAACTGCTTGCGATCATGAAAAGAAGATACCAGGAAGAGGATTTTGTAATAGCAGGAACATCTGCCGGCGCAATGGCCATGAGCAATACGATGATCTATGAAGGCAATGCCACAAGGGCGCACCTGAAAGGCGAAGTGAAGATCACAACAGGACTTGGTTTTCATAATTCCATAATCATTGATTCGCATTTTGAGAAAAGAGGAAGGTTTGGAAGACTGGCGCAAGCCGTTGCTTCAAATCCCGGCTGCATTGGTATAGGATTAGGAGAGGACACAGGCATGCTTATCACGGACGGAAATAAAATGGAAGCGATCGGTAGCGGGTTGGTAGTGATCGTTGACGGACATGATATACTGCATTCAAATATTGCTGATATTCCCGACGGCAACCCGATAAGTTTGGAGAACCTGAAAGTGCATTTCTGTGAAAAAGGAAATGGCTATTTGATAAGAGAAAGAAAATTTTTACCTGAAGCATCGGAAGGGGCGGTTATAAGGAAGCAGGTGGATGTGGAGTAGAACAGAAGAACAGATGAACAGACGGACAGATGAACAGATGAAGTCGGTTGGGCATTCACAACTGTTATTGAAAATCGCTTATTCTGAGGGATGAATTTTTGTATAGATAGTAAGGTTTGATCTTTTGGAGTCTTGTTTTGACGGAGTAAGTTTAGGTTTTCGGAGTCTTGTCCTGCCGACGAAGGAGGCAATTCGGAGAACAGATGAACAGAGGAACGGATGAACGGATGAACAGATGAAGTCAGTTGGACATTCACTACTTTTTTCGAAAGGCATTTCTTCGCAGAGATTACTTCGTATAGATAATAAGATTCGATCTTTTGGAGTCTTGTCCTGCCGACGAAGGAGGCAACTCAGAGAACAGAAGTACAGAGGAATGATGAAGTAAGGTCGTTGCTATCAGAAACTTCACTTCGTATAGGTAGGAAAATTCGATCTTTCGGAGTCTTGTCCTGCCGACGAAGGAGGCAACTCGGAGAGCAGATGAACCGAGGAACGGATGAACAGTTGAAGTCAGTTGGACATTCACTACTTTTTGTAAATTGGTTATATGAAAAAGATTTTATTGGCTATTTTTTTGATCGCTACGCTGGCGTTTGTGCCGCAGAAGAAAACCAAAGTGATAATTTTTGGTGATTCGATCACGGAACAGGGAGTGAAGGATAAACCTTATAAAGGATACATCCTCGTCATGGATAGCCTGGTAAAAGCTGATAAAAAAGATGGGCAATATGAATTGGTAGGCGCAGGTGTGAGCGGTAATAAAGTATATGATCTTTATTTAAGAATGGAAGACGATGTGTTGTCCAAAAATCCGGATGTCGTGGTGATCTATATCGGTGTAAATGATGTGTGGCATAAGAGTCTCAGGGGCACTGGCACTGATCCTGATAAGTTTGAAAAATTCTATAGCGCTATTTTAAAGAAACTGAAAGAGAGAAATATTAAAGCAGTGCTTTGTACGCCGGCTGTAGTGGGAGAAAAAACCGATTACAGTAATTCACTCGATGGCGATCTGAATGCTTACAGCAATATTATCAGGGACCTGGCTAAGAAGAACAACCTGCCGCTGATAGACCTTCGTAAGAAATTCCTTGATTATAGTAAAGCCAATAACCCTGAGAACAAGGAAAAAGATATTCTCACTTATGACAGGGTTCATCTAAACACAGCAGGCAACCAGCTCCTGGCCGCCGAAATGTGGAATACCATTAAGGGTCTATAGTTTTTCCCGGTCGATAAGAAAACCTGCCTTTGAATAACTGCCTGTTGGAAACGGGCATGCTGCTCTTGTACATTAGCGGGCGAGCCACCTTTTACATTTTACAATTTAAAATCAACCGGAATGAAAAAAATGTATTTGCTCCCTGCTTTTG
>DASVNY010000843.1:0-3141 GCA_036383615.1 Chitinophagaceae bacterium | reverse complement strand
CTGTCAGGGATAAAATTAGTTTGGATTGGAAAGAAAAAAAGGGCTATAATGCGGAGATATTAGTCAAAAAGTCGGATAAAGCTTATTTTTAATATCAAACAAAGAAAACCGCTTTACAACTGTCTTTTTTATAATTTTTTGACGAATACAGCAGTTGAATTGTAATATTGAATCATATGAATAATAAGGTTGGACAATTAAGCTTATCAAAATTTGCAGATCTTTACGCGGACAAGCTGGCCGGGGCCGATTTTTTTGTTGTTGATGAAAAGCAATTACTGAGTTTGAGCGAATATCCTTATCGTTCGGATGGTTATATTATAGGTATTTGCACCCGCGGTACAGCTAAGGTTGAAGTAAACCTGCAGATCTACGATGCCCGGCCGGATGCCATGCTTTTGGCAACCCCCTTTCATGTTTTAAGGATCTACAACAGCAGTCCTGATTTTTTATGCCGGTTTGTTGTGTTCAGCAAGGCTTTTCTGATCGAAAATAGTGTAAACAGCCATTTTCTTGAATCCTTCAGTTATTTTAACAGTGCATCTATCCCCGTAATTTATCCTGACAGTGCCGATGGGAAAACGATACTGGAGATTTATTTATTGATCCAGGAAAAATTAACGCGGGAAGGGCATCCATATCACGTTGAAATATCCAGGAGCATTTTAATGACACTGCTTTATGAGATCCAGGCCATTTATGAAAAGCAGCATACCATAATAAAGGGCAAGCAAACCAGGAAACAGGAGCTGAATGTACTTTTTCAGGCCCTGGTTTTCCATCATTATAAAGAACATCGCAACGTGCAGTATTATGCCGATGCTCTTTATGTTTCCTCAAAGCATTTAACAGAAACCATTAAGGAAGTAACCGGAAGAACTGCCGGCGAATGGATAGACGATGCCGTAATACTTGAAGCCAAGGTATTGCTAAGGAATCACGAAATAAGCATTGCCCGTGCAGCCGAGAGCATCCACTTCCCCGATCAATCTTCCTTTGGCAAATATTTCAAGAAGCATACTGGTATGTCGCCATCTGATTACAGGGCGATATCTGCGCATTGATTGTTTCAAAGGAAATCAAAACCATGTCATTGCGTAGCGCGGCAATCGCAAAGAGGCATAGCCGCCCTGTATAGTATGCGATTGCTTCGTCGTTCCTCCTACCCATGACATGATAAATAAAGAATGTTCCCGTCAGCAGGTAAGCTTCGGGTGAAAGCGGGCAGAACAATGGTGGCCTTTAGCGCAGGAAGGGGCATAGCAAGTTTTTGCAGAAGCATTGGGAAAGCGCGAACGCAGCGGGGCAAAATAATTGCAGCCCGTGGTTCTGCCCGCTTTGCAGGGCAAAGGCATCAGCGATGGGGAGTGGGAAGGGCGAGCGCAAAGAAGCCTCCCTGCTGACTTGATTTTTGGTTCTTTTTATCAAGAAAAAGAACGAAGCCAACCCGCGGCGAATGAGCGGGACAATGCAGGTTTAAACCAACAATAGTTGTTACCTGCTTATAGGGGATTGCTTCGTACCTCGCAATAACGTAGAGAAGATGTCATTTTTACCTTCAGAAATCCGAATTTTAATGGAATTTTTTATCTCTGGATCGCATGTGCCGCCATTATCACACCCGATCCATCACCACATCATTTCCGACTTTTTGACTAATATCTCCGCATTGCTGCCCTTTCTTTGGCTTGATAATGCCTCTAATTTTACCCTCGATTATAAACCAGAAAAACTTTATGAATGCCACAGAACCGATGAAAGCCATAAAAGGAGGCGAGTTTCTGATCAGGGAAACTTCCGCGGATAGCGTTTTTATTCCCGAAGAATGGAATGAAGAGCAGTTGATGATCGCTGAAACATGCACCAATTTTCTTGCACAGCAGGTAACGCCAAATTTGCAGCGCATTGACGAACAGGAGGAGGGATTAATGCGTCACTTAATGGATGAGGCAGGCGCATTGGGGTTGTTAGGCATATCCGTACCCGAAGAATACGGCGGTTTTGGCAAGGATTTTAAAACAGCGATGCTGGTTACCGAAAAATTAGGGGCCGGTCACTCGTTTTCCGTAGCATTTTCGGCACATACAGGTATCGGCACTATGCCTATATTATATTACGGCAACGATGCCCAAAAACAAAAATATATCCCCAAGCTGGCAAGTGGTGAATGGAAAGGTGCTTATTGCCTTACAGAACCATCTGCAGGCTCGGACGCCAATTCGGGTAAAACAAGGGCAAAACTTTCTGCCGATGGTAAGCATTATCTCATCACAGGGCAAAAAATGTGGATCACCAATGCGGGCTTCGCAGATGTGTTTACCGTTTTCGCCAAGATAGATGACGATGAAAACCTGAGCGCGTTTATTGTCGAAAAAGATTTTGAAGGCCTTTCACTCAATACGGAAGAACATAAAATGGGGATCAAAGGAAGCTCAACCCGCCAGGTGTTCTTTAACGATTGTAAGGTTCCGGTTGAAAACCTCCTTTCCGAAAGGCAGAATGGGTTTAAGATCGCCGTTAATATCCTCAACCTCGGTCGTATAAAATTAGGGGGCGGAACTGTCGGGGCAAGCAAGGATGTGATCACATCATCGGTGCGTTACGCCAACGAACGGGAGCAGTTCGGTCGTGCTATTTCCAAATACGGTGCGATAAAATATAAACTGGCCGAGCAGGCCATCCGTACCTATGCCTCGGAATCGGCAGTGTACAGGGCCAGTCAGAATATGGAAGAGGCTACAGAGATGCTAATCGCGTCCGGTCTCGATGAAAACAAAGCCAAATTAAAGGGGACTGAGCAATACGCTATAGAGGCGGCAATCCTTAAAGTTCATGCATCAGAAGTTTTGGATTATGTAACGGACGAAGGTGTGCAGATCTACGGCGGCATGGGCTATAGCGCCGAAGCACCGATGGACAGGTCATATCGCGACTCAAGGATCAACCGCATCTTTGAAGGTACCAATGAAATTAACCGGCTGTTAACCGTTGATATGATGCTCAAACGTGCCATGAAGGGCGAACTTGACCTCATGGGACCGGCCCAGAAAGTGGCTGGTGAGTTAGTAAGCATCCCCGATTTTGGGGCCGCTGAAGAGGATGGCCTGTTCACGAAAGAAAAGAAATACATAGCCAATTTTA
>DASVNY010000842.1:0-4244 GCA_036383615.1 Chitinophagaceae bacterium | reverse complement strand
CATCCTACCTGTTTGGTACCATGCATGTGAGCAGCAAGATCGCTTTTCACCTCGCTGATTCCTTTTATCTCGGCATCAGGAACGCCGATATGGTGGCGCTTGAAACCAATCCTGAAAGCTGGCAGGAGGATATGAGTAAATACGACCTCGAAATGGGTGGTTATGCCGATCGCTTTATGAGTTTTTTTTCCATGCCCAGCGACTACCTGAGCATAAACACCCTGAAGTTTTATAAGTATGATAAAAAAATAGAGCGTTCCCTATACAGCAATCCTTCCACGATCAATAACCTGCTTTATCGTTCCTATGGCAATGAGTCGAGTGATTTTGAAGAGGACACTTATCTCGATATGTACATTTACCAGTGCGGAAAAAAATGGGGAAAGAAAGTAGCAGGTGTCGAGAATTACGGAGAGAGCATGAAGCTGATGCAGGAAGCTTATAAAGATGCTTCAAAAGATAAAAACCGCAAGGAGAGAAGTTATGATATTGATGAGGATTATTCGATGGGTAAATTACAGGAAGCTTATCGCAAAGGAAATCTTGACCAGCTCGATTCGATCAACAAGCTCAATAGTTTTTCGGATGCTTTTGATGAGAAGTTCATGTATAGGCGAAACGAGATACAGGCTAATTCGATCGACTCAATTCTTAAATCAAAAATTTCATTGTTTGTAGGTGTTGGCGCTGCCCATTTGCCCGGCAATCGCGGGGTGATAGAAATACTTCGTCAAAGAGGATATAAGCTGCGACCCGTGATGATGGGTGAAAGAGATAGCAAGCATAAGGACCAGGTAGAAAAATTAAGAGTGCCTGTTACATTCAATACCGAAGCTGCGGAAGATGGTTTTTATAAAGTGGATATCCCGGGAAAATTTTTCAAGTTTGGTGATGACCCGGGATTGGACCAGCAACAATATGCAGATATGGCCAATGGCAGCTATTACATGGTTACCCGCGTGATGACGAATGCATGGCTATGGGGTCACAACACAGAGGATGTTTATAAAAAGGTTGACAGCCTCTTATATGAAAATATTCCAGGCAAAATTCTCAGCAAAACAAGGATCGTTCGCAATGGCTACAATGGTTTTGATATTACCAACAAGACCCGCAGGGGAGATATTCAACGTTATAATATTTTTATTACCGGTTTTGAGATCATCTTCTTTAAAATGGGAGGTAATGGAGAATATGTAACAGCAGGACCGGAAGCGGAGAAATTCTTTGGCAGCATTCAATTGAAAGACTATAAATCGGCCGCCAATGTTTCCAATGGCTGGAAAAAATATTCACCGCCCTATGGAGGTTTTAGTGTTGAACTGCCACATGAGCCTTTTATCGGCAATGACGGAAGCTGGATCTATGATGCCGAAGAGAAAACAACAGGAACAAGCTATCGAATTATCCGTACTGATATTCACAACTATCATTTTGCTGAAGAAGATACATTTGATCTTGGGCTGATGGCTGAAAGTTTTGCAGCATCAGAATTCATTGATACGTTATTAAGCAGGAAACAGGGCCATCATAAGGGTTATCCTTCGCTGGATTGTAAATACAGGACCAGGAGTGGCGCTACATTGCTGGCAAAATTTCTAATACAGGGGCCGCATTATTATACATTGGTAGCCGGGGGAAAGCAGGTGACAGATAAGATGAACCTGTTCCTTAATTCTTTTGAAATAAAACCATTGATATATGGCGAGGTGAAAGCAAGGATAGATACCAGTTTATATTTTTCTGTCAAGTCGCCAGTATTTCCTGAAGACAAAAAGGAAAAACTCGATATTCCCCGCTATAATATGTTTAACAGCTACGATGATGATGAGGAAGAAGAGACTGAAGAGGATATGCTTGAAGGTGGGGCTTTCAGAAGCAAATTGATCAGCAATGATACAACCGGCGAAAAGATATTTGTCTCGTTTTATAAATCACCCCGCTATTATTACAGCAAGGATAGTTTTGAGCTGAAATGGGATGAAGATTTTGATTTTTCCGGTGACAGTAGCTGGATCGTCAAATCAAAAAAGCAATATGAACTACCCAATAAAACCAGGGTTTGGGAATCGGTGCTGACAGATACGGGCAGCAGCCGTAGCATTATCACAAAGTCTTTTTATAAAGATGGCGTTGGTTTTTCGCTGATGACGCAATCAGATACACTGACAAAACCCAGCAGCTTTATAAAGTCATTCTTTGATTCATTTGATCCTGTTGATACATTAAAAGGTGTTGATCCCTTTCAAAAGAAGTCGGCGGTATTCTTTGCTGATTTTATGAGTGCAGATAGCAGCACTCATAAAAGAGCGGTAAAGAGTATTGAATCCATCGATATCGATTCAACTGATTTACCACAATTAAAAAAAGCGATCAGCTGGCTGACCTGGGATAAAAAGAATTACCTGGATATAAAAAGATCGCTTATTGGTAAGTTGGATGATATAACAACCAAAGCAGCGTCTGACTATTTGAAGGAGGTATATTACAATGCAGGAGATACGGTAGAGTTACAGTATGCGGCATTGGAAAACTTATTGCAACAAAGAACACAATATGCTTTTAATACTTTCCGTGATATAGTTGTGTCGGAACCTCCCATACTTAATAGTCAGGCAGGCAGGGGATGGACCGCGTATCCTCCATTATCCTCATTAGGAAATTATTTCAGGGGATTGGGGAATTATAACAATAACAGTTTTCTTGACGAATTGCACGATACATTAAAACTGACCCGCTCAATTTTGCCTGATCTTTTGCCATTGGTAAACCTGGAAGATTATAAGAGCCCGATCATGAGATTGCTGGGGCAATTGATCGACAGCAATCTTGTCAAGCCAAAAGATTATGAGATATACTTCAGTAAGTTTTTGATAGAAGCGAAACAGGAATTGAAGAAGCAGGCGATAGCAGAGAAAACAAAAGCTATTCAAAAAGCTGAGGACAGTAAAAAAGAAAAAAAAGCAGCTCCCTCTTATTACCCCGGCAACGAGGATGAGGACCAGGGCAATGATGACCTGGCATTATATGCTACGCTATTGTTACCTTATTGGGATATCAACCCGACTGTGCAACCGGTGATCGCGCAGATGCTGGCTTCCAATGATAAAAAACTTAAGTATAATACCCTGCTGCAGATGTTGCGCCATGGTAAGCCTGTAAATGATACCTTACTTAATTTCTTTGCAGGGCTTGATGATTTTCGCTACGAATTATACAGCGATCTGAAAGAGATGAAGAAGATGGATAAGTTTCCGGCCAAATACAATAACCATCTTGATCTTGGTAAAAGCAGTTTAATGGGCAGGAGATCTTATGGCAAACCGGATACCTTAGTCTATATCGACAGGTTGCCGGCAGAAATGAAAGGCAGGAAGGGATTTGTTTATTTCTACAAGTACAAGCTCAAGAAAGAGGATGTGAATTGGAAGCTGGCGACAGTTGGATTAGTGCCGGAAGATCCCAAACAATTTGAATTTGAAAAGAACGATAAGGTATTTCCGTTTGAATGGGTTGTTCCCGGATGGCACACGACTTTAGGCGGCAGGTATGGCGGCGCGAACTTTACGGGGTTCCTGGACACTAAACTAAAAGATGATGAACCGATCAGTGATCAACTGAAGAATGAGTTGAAAAAGAAATTATATTCTCTCCGTAAGAGCGCCAGGAATTTTTATTCGGAAAGAGATAATGACAGGTTTGATTTTTCTTCAAGGATTGATATTGGGGGAGACTGACGAACGGAAGAACAGATGAACAGAGGAATGATGAAGTAAGTTCGATCTTTCGGAGGCTTGCCCTGCCGACGAAGGAGGCAACCCTGACGAACGGAAGAACAGAAGAACAGATGAACAGAGGAATGATGAAGTAAATTCGATCTTTCGGAGTCTTGTCCTGCCGACGAAGGAGGCAACCCGGACGAACCGAAGAACAGACGAACAGATGAACGGATGAACAGATGAACAGATGAACAGATGAACAGATGAAGTATGGGACACTACACTACTATGCCTTTGGGGATGGAGGCGATTAGCTTTTGGGTGTAGGCGGATTGGGGATTGAAATAAATAGTATCGGCATCGCCGCTTTCTTCGATCCTTCCTTTATTCATCACCATAATACGATCGCTGATATAGCGAACAACGGAAAGATCATGCGAGATGAAAATAACCGTGAAGCCAAATTCTTTTTTAAGATCATTCAATAAGTTCAATACCTGCGACTGCACACTTACATCAAGTGCT
>DASVNY010000841.1:0-11970 GCA_036383615.1 Chitinophagaceae bacterium | reverse complement strand
TCTTCGGATCAAAATTGTATTTGATAGCAATTTCAGATTGCGGGTCACTCATGTCAAAAGGTTCAACAAACTCCCCTTTGTTAAATGTTTTGGTCGAGAGCCCATTGATAAAAGTATTGAAACCTTCATCCATCCACGCATACTTTCTTTCATTGCTGCCAACGATCATCGGGAACCAGGTATGCCCAAACTCATGATCGGTAACGCCCCATAGGTCCGAACCCGAAGAATTATAGCTGCAAAAAACAATACCGGGATATTCCATGCCGCCAACAATGCCGGCTACATTCACAGCGGCCGCATAAGGATATTCAAACCATTTGGAAGAATAATGCTCAATAGAAGCTTTTACCATTTCGGTGCTGCGCTGCCATCCATCCTTCTTAATGCTTTCAACAGGGTAGGCGCTTATGGCAAGCGATTTTTTGCCACTGGGTAAATTTATTTTCGCGGCATCCAGCACAAATGCTTTTGATGCGCCCCAGGCAACATCTCTTGCATTCTGGATCCTGAACTTCCATGTTGTGCTTGTTCTTTGTGGTTGCTTGTTTTTGTCAGTCACCTCTTTTTCACTTCTTATCACCACTGTTTTATCACTGGCTTTTGCGTCGTTATATTTTTTTAGTTGCTCAGCAGTAAAACATTCCTGTGGGTTCAGCAATTCGCCGGAACCAACAACAATGACATTGGAAGGAGCGGTTACAGAAAACTCTATATCACCATACTCCAGGTAAAACTCACCTGCGCCGAGATAAGGCAAAGTGTTCCATCCCTGGATATCATCATACACACATAAGCGGGGGAACCATTGTGCGATCTCATAAACCCATCCATTTTTGGTGGCCAATCTTCCCATCCTGTCTGTTCCGTATTCAGGAATTTCAAATTCGAATTTGATCTGCAATTTCAATTTGCCGCCATTCGATTTTAAGGCGTCATTCAACCAAACCTGCATGCGGGTGTCGGTAATAGTGTTCTTCGGAGCATAAGTCTTTCCTGCTACATCCACCATCATTGATTTGATAACATCGCCTTCAGTGAATTTTGCATTCGCCCAGCGACCACCGGTTTGCGTAGTGGTTGAGGAAGCACGCGAATCTTTTTTATAGATATTCTGATCGAGCTGCAACCAGAGAAATTTCAGGTTGTCCGGGCTATTGTTGCTGTAAAAGATCTCCACCTCTCCGCTGATCGTGTGTTTCGCTGTATCAAGCGTACAGCTGATCTTATAATCGGCCCTGTTCTGCCAGTATTTTGAACCGGGTTCACCACTACCGCTGCGATAATCATTGCCGGGGTAAGGATAGAACTGGGGGTTGAAGGCTTCTTTTGCATTGTAATTTGACTGTGAATTTGCGACAAGGCTGATAAACAGAACAACCAGGCCAAGCAATCTACTCTTCATGGGAAATTATTTTAGTAAGAGAATGTAAAATAAGCTAAATGGTTGCACAGCGTGCTACCACTCATACGGTATTTGCACTAAGCATGCCATACTCGGAAAGTATAGCATACTTCATTTCAGGAGAATAATTTTTCAGCTATGGCCACACTTTCGGTTTTTCCTACATCGGCCCATTTATCGCCTGTATGCTCATAACCAAGAATTGAATATTCTTTGGCAAGGGCAAGGTAGAGATCCGTTAAAGAAAATTTACCGCTGAAACCAAACTCTTCCGCCAGGCGAAACACTTCGTATTCAAAAACTACAACACAACTATAAGCCATTTCAGCCAGGCCGCTATTATTCCTGCTGATCTTTTCTTCGCCTGTATTGGTATTCCGCCAGCCGCACAACTGGCTATCCTGGTCAAAAAGAAAATAACGTGAGGTTTTACGTTTGGTAATGCCAAATGAGATCAGTGGTTGATGTTGCTCATGAAAAGCAAGCAGTTTATTAATATCGAGATCGGTAAGTATGTCGGCATTGCAGGTGATGAATCGTTCACCGGGGGTAAAAAGACCTTTTGCTTTCAAAAGACCGCCGCCCGTATCTAACAATGCATCTCTTTCATCACTGATAATGATATTACTTCCCCATCCTTTATTCTCTTGGATGATCTCTTCAATCTGTTCGGCAAAATGATGAACATTGACGACCACATCTTTCAATCCATATTGTTGCAGGTATTCTATATTCCGTTGCAATAAAGTTTTCCCATTCACCAATGCCAACGCTTTGGGATGTTTATCGGTCCACGGTTTGAATCTTGTGCCAAGGCCGGCACTGAATATCATTGCTTTCATTTCTTTTCAGGCAGCGGATTCTGCCACTGTTTTTCATCCTGGACATTATGTTTTAACTCAATCTTCACTTTGAACTTATTTCTTAAATGTCTTGCCATTGCATCAGCCGCATACACACTCCGGTGTTGCCCGCCTGTGCATCCAAAACTTACCATCAGGCTTTCAAAATCTCTTTTGATATATTCCTCAACAGTTATATCAACAATATCAAAAACACTGTTCAGGAATTCGGGCATCTTGGTTTGTTGCTCGAGATAATCTTTCACCGGCTTGTCGCGACCATGTAATGTTTTATACTCTTCGATACGACCGGGATTTAAAACACCGCGACAATCAAAAACAAAACCGCCACCATTTCCGCTTTCATCAACAGGCATGCCTTTGCGATAAGAAAAACTGCTGACCTTAACAACCAATGGTGTTTTTTCTGTTGCCTGTGTGGGAGTGAATTGCTGAATAATTTCATCAGCAACACACATATTCAGCACCTTCCTGAATTCGGGAACAGCGATACCAAGACTCTGGTGTTCAAAAAAGTCCCTGAGATTTGTCAGCGCCAGGGGGATGCTGGTTAAAAACTGAGCCTTTCTTTCAAACAACCCCCTGAAACCATAGGCGCCCAATACCTGCAGCAGGCGTATCAGCACATAACCATTATACTGGCTACGAAAAACGGTTCTGTCCAATGGCGCATTAATAAGGTTTTCAAAAGCATTCATGTAATCATCAAGCAAATTGTTTTTCCACTCATCAGGCAAATTTGCTCTTGCCTGCCAAAGCATGGAAGCCACATCATATTGCGGGGCGCCTTTCATACCGCCCTGGTAATCGATAAAATGAACAGTTCCTTTCTCACTCACTAATATATTCCGGCTCTGAAAATCGCGGAACATAAAATATTTATACTCGGTATGGGTCAGGTAATTACTTAGCGCCTCAAAATCGTCTATCAGCTTTTGCTTATCGTAAGGCTTGCGCAATGCATCCAGAAAATAATATTTGAAATATAACAGGTCAGCCATGATCGCCTGTTTGCCAAATTCTTTATTGGTAAGACATTTATTATAATCTAAACCATCGTCACCATTTATCTGCAATCGTGCCAGCTCAGTAAGACTTGATTTGAACAAACTATATACTTCATCGCAAAACCCTAATGATTCAAGTTTATTCAATAACGATATATCACCAAAATCTTCCTGGATATACGCTGTCATGTCTTCGTTGACAGCGAGAATATTGGCAATAGGGAGGTCCTTACTTTTAAAGTGATTCGAGAAATAAATAAAGCTCTCATTTTCCTTGATGTTGGCGCCATACGTGCCGATCACTACATCCTTTTTTCCCGGCCCGGATGAACCGTTTGGACGGGCATGCAGCCTGAAATAGCGTCGTTCACTGCCGGATTGGGGCAGCACATCAATACTAACTGCTTCCTCGCCATTCCATTGTTTATAGAGTGCGGCAATCGTTTCAATCATTGTCTGCATAACGCAAAAGTAGGGCATTAGGGGATTTGGAATTGGGCGATAGAAATTGGGAAAGGTATCCAATTAAAGCTGACGCCAAACAGGCAGGCTGACGATTACAGAATGCCTAATTCCCAATCCCTAATTCCTATTCCCCAACTACTACCTCTGCTAACAGCCATTAGTTTTTACTTAAATTTGCCTTGTTTTTGAAAGACCTTCTTATGAGTTATACCCCGGTTAATAAAGTACGTATTGTTACTGCAGCTTCCCTGTTCGATGGTCATGATGCTGCGATTAATATCATGCGCCGTATCATGCAGAGTAAAGGCGCCGAGATCATTCACCTTGGACATAACCGTTCTGTAAAGGAAATAGTAGAAACAGCGATAGAGGAAGATGTGCAGGGAATTGCTATCACTTCTTACCAGGGCGGGCACGTGGAGTTCTTTAAATACATGAAGGACCTGCTGGAAGAAAACGGCTGCGGTCACATCAAAATATTTGGCGGCGGCGGCGGAACGATTTTGCCGGATGAGATCGATGAATTGCATCAATATGGCATCACACGGATATACTCACCCGACGATGGAAGAAAATGGGTCTGGAAGGAATGATCGAAGATGTGATAAGGATAGCGGCCTCCCCAAACCCCTCCGGAGGAGGGGCTTTAGAGTCCTTGGGTGGGAATGGCGCACTGCCATTGGACGAGGTTAAAGATGTTCGTAAGATTGCAAGGGCAATATCGTTGGCTGAAAATAATGACAACTACTCTTCGATAATTAAAGAACTCCAACAACAGTCGGAGTCCGGAACCCCCCTTCGGGGGGCAGGGGGGCCTGGCTCTCCCGTCCTGGGTATTACCGGAACAGGTGGTGCTGGCAAATCTTCAGTAACTGATGAGATCGTTCGCCGGTTCTTAAATAATTTTTCAAATAAAACCATTGCCGTTGTTTCTGTCGATCCCTCCAAGAAAAAAACGGGTGGGGCGTTGTTGGGTGACAGGATAAGGATGAATTCCATTAATCATCCGAGAGCGTATATGCGTAGTCTTGCAACAAGAGATGATAACACGGCATTGAGTGGCGCTGTTCAGCAAGCGATAGATATTTGCAAGGAAGCCGGGTTTGATTTTATCATTTTGGAATCGGCCGGTGTTGGTCAGAGTGATGCTTCCATCCTGGATTATTGTGATGTAAGTATGTATGTGATGACACCCGAATATGGGGCGGCTTCACAATTGGAGAAGATCAATATGCTTGACTATGCCGATCTTGTTTGTATCAACAAATTTGATAAAGCAGGAGCGCTGGATGCATTGGCAGATGTGAGAAAACAATACAAGCGAAATCATCAATTATTTTCTGCAAAGGACAATGAATTGCCGATCATCGGCACAATGGCCAGCAAATTCAATGATGATGGTGTTAATCATCTTTTTGAGCTATTGCTGAAAAAAATCGAAACCAAGACCAATATAAGGTTTGGTGATTTTCATTTTGCAGAGACAGCTAAAGTTTCGCAAGCGGTTATTCCGTCAAACCGCACAAGATATTTAAGCGAGATAAGTGAGAATAACAGGAACTATGATCAATTGGTAAAAGATCAATGTGCAATAGCTACTAAACTGTACAAGCTGCACGGAGTTTTAGAGATTCTGCAATCTAAGGACTCTAAAACCCCTCCGCAGGAGGGGTTGGTGGAGGCAATCGGGGAGCAAATTGCTTTTTATAGTGACCAGTTAACACCCGTGAGCCGTAAACTGATCAGTAATTGGTCAGAAAAGATAAAAGAGTATCAAAAAGATTTTTACGAGTATAATGTAAGGGATAAGGTCATCAAACAGGCAATGACCACAAAGAGTTTGAGTGGCACAAGAATTCCCAAGGTGGTATTGCCAAAATTCAATGACTGGGGTGATATATTAAGATGGCAGGCGCAGGAGAATGTGCCCGGTCATTTTCCTTTTACGGCAGGAGTGTTCCCGTTGAAAAGAGAAGGAGAGGATCCGACAAGGATGTTTGCAGGCGAAGGTTGTCCTGAGCGAACAAACAAACGGTTCCATTATGTGAGTGTTGATCAACCGGCAAAAAGATTGTCAACTGCATTTGACAGTGTGACATTATATGGAGAGGACCCGGATCACCGTCCTGATATTTATGGAAAGATCGGCAACAGTGGTGTAAGTATCGCAACGGTTGATGATGCAAAAAAACTATATAGTGGTTTTGATCTCTGTGATCCGAAGACATCTGTTTCCATGACCATTAATGGCCCGGCGCCCATGCTGCTTGCATTTTTTATGAATGCGGCGATCGATCAGCAATGTGAAAAGTGGATCGCGAGCAATGGGCAATGGGCAATGGTCAATGACGCATTAAAGAAGAAGTATGCTAATGGTAAACAACCATCTTATAACAATCCTTCTTTTCCTAAAGAAATGCCAGAGGGGAACACAGGTCTTGGTTTGAAATTATTGGGTTTAAGCGGAGAGGAAGTGTTGCCGGCGGATATTTATGAGCAATGTAAACAAACCGCATTACAACAGGTAAGAGGTACGGTGCAGGCAGATATATTGAAGGAGGACCAGGCGCAAAACACCTGTATTTTTTCTACTGAGTTTGCATTGAAACTGATGGGTGATGTGCAGGAATATTTTATTCAAAATAAGGTCAGGAACTTTTATTCTGTTTCGATCAGCGGTTATCATATTGCAGAAGCAGGAGCCAATCCTATTACGCAGTTAGCCTTTACATTGGCCAATGGATTTACTTATGTAGAGTATTATTTGAGCCGGGGAATGAATATTGATGATTTTGCTCCCAATCTTTCTTTCTTCTTCAGCAATGGAATGGACCCGGAATACAGTGTGATAGGTCGTGTGGCAAGACGTATCTGGGCAAAAGCCATGAAGTATAAGTACAAAGCCAACAAGCGCAGCCAGATGCTGAAATATCATATTCAAACATCGGGTCGCAGTTTGCATGCGCAGGAAATAGATTTTAATGATATAAGAACAACACTCCAGGCATTGTACGCCATTTATGATAATTGCAATTCGCTTCACACAAATGCCTATGATGAAGCGATCACTACACCAACAGAAGAAAGTGTTCGCCGGGCAATGGCGATTCAATTGATCATTAACCGTGAACTGGGCTCAGCAAAAACAGAAAACTTCACACAAGGAAGTTTTGCGCTTGAAGAAATGACTGAGCTGGTAGAAGAAGCCGTGCTGGCGGAGTTTGATCGTATCACAGAAAGAGGCGGTGTGCTCGGAGCTATGGAAAGAATGTATCAACGGAATAAGATACAGGAAGAGAGTTTGTATTACGAACATCAGAAACATACCGGCGAATTACCTTTGATAGGGGTCAATACTTTCCTGAATAAAAAAGGCAGCCCGACAGTTATACCCGGTGAAGTGATCCGGAGTACAACGGAAGAAAAGGAGCAACAAATAACTAATCTCCAGGCATTCTGGAAACGGAATGAAGACAGGAGCGCCGCTGAATTAAAGAAGCTAAAAGACGTTGCGATCAATAACGGCAATCTTTTTGCCCAGTTGATGGAGACGGTAAAATGCTGTTCATTGGGTCAGATCACCCATGCTCTTTATGAAGTAGGAGGTCAATACAGGAGAAATATGTAATCTTGTGCTTCATTATTTTTATATGAAGTACATCGTTAGTATTTTTCTTTTCGTTAGCCTTGTAATATTAAGCTGCTCACAAAGCCAATACGCTTCTACTAACAAGGATTATAAGAAGCAGGTAAAGAAATTCGGTAAAATTTTACGGGAGTATCCGCTTACAGACTCTTCAGGGCTGATGTATGCAGATGATTTTGTCGGTACGACCAACCTATCTATGCGCCGCCCTAATTTTGTTATTATTCATCATACAGCGCAGAATAGCTGTGATCAGACATTAACAACCTTCACGCTTCCAAGAACGCAGGTAAGTTCTCACTATGTAATATGCAGGGATGGGAAAGTGTATCATATGCTGAATGACATGTTGCGTAGTCATCATGCCGGTGTAAGCAAATGGGGAAATTCAACAGATCTTAATTCTTCAAGCATCGGGATAGAGTTGGACAATAATGGGTTTGAATATTTTTCAGAAGCACAGATAAAAAGCCTTACCGACTTGCTGGGCCGCCTGAAAAGGGCCTACAATATTCCCGCTGCTAATTTTATAGGACATGGTGATATAGCACCCACACGAAAAAATGATCCGAACTGGCGCTTCCCCTGGAAACAATTATCCGACCAGGGGTTTGGAAATTGGTGGAGTGACACGACATCAGTTGCAGTGCCGGAATATTTTGATCATTTACAAGCTATACGATTGGTTGGTTTTGATATAAAAGACAGCTCCGCAGCTATCGTTGCTTTTAAAAGACATTTTATGCAGGACACAACAAGAGGAATGTCTGATCAATCAAGAAAGGTATTATACCAGTTATATAAAAAATATCAATGATAAGTTGTGATCACGCACATGTGCCGTTCATAACAAAAGTTACTTCTTTCCTATAGCCTCGCTTCCGGCGAACATATTTTTTCCTATATTTAGCATTTGTGGTAAGCTGATTATATTTTTAGCAGCCAGATTTTTAAGCAACCAAAACATGAGAAATTCAAAGGAAATAACCTGTAAGTGGTATTCTTCTTATATCTGCCAGCGGCTGCTCTACTTCCAATCTAATAGACAGGTCTTCTTTGTGTTATTCTTTTCAATTTTACTTTCGCTTACTTTATCGGCCCAGCGGAATGGTCAGGATAGTTTGGTGAAGGTCTATCTTGCGGCACAAAAAGATAATCTATCGCTTTATAATGGCAGGCAATTCACTCCCTATTCTTCCTTAATCAAGGGAAATCCGTATTATAATCCATCCGGCCCCATTACCGGGTCTGTGTTGTATGATGGGATGTGGTATCATAACATCCCATTGCTATATGACATTCATAAAGATGAGCTTATCGTTACGCATCCCGGCGGACTCCAGATAAGACTTATTAGTGAAAGAGTAAGTGAATTTGTCATAGCCGGGGAAAAATTTGTTTACCTGAATCCCGATGTAAAGAATCCTTTAACCAAAGGGTTTTATGTCTATCTCTCAGAAGGCAGGGTTTCTTTGTACAAAAAAAGCTCCGTAAGACTTGAAGAACGGACCGATGGGCTACAAGTGGAAAGAGATTTTATTTTGAGCACTCAATTTTTTATCCTGAAGGGTGCTGCATACAGCAGGATAAAAAAGCAGGACGATCTAATGAGTTTGTTGAGCGATAAAAGCCGCGATTTGGCTCAATACAAAAACAAGGAAGGCTTGCGATTTAAAAAAGACCCCGGAACATTTATTACAAATATTACAAGGTACTACAACCAGCTTAGGTAGCATGAGAAAATTAGCCCAGCTTTTAATCTTCCTTTTCGCCTTACTATTTTCTTGTGCCGCACAAGAAAAAAGATCATTTAATGTTAGCGGAGATTTTTTACAAGTGCCGCTTACTGATTTTCTGGCACAAACCGAAAAGCAATTAAATATTGTTTTTTACTATGAGAAAAGCCAAATAGACTCCGTTCTTGTCACAGGAACGTTTAACAACGAACCGTTACAACAGGTATTGACAAAGATCTTTAAGGATACTGACCTGCAGTTTGCAATAGATAACCAGGGTCGTGTATTTATTTCAAAAGGGATAAAATTGGTGACTACTTTGGCGCCTGGCTTTTTTCCTGGTAAGGATCAAAGCCCGGTAGCCGATACTAAAAATAAAATAGTCGAGTTTGGGTTACAAAATCAGAAGCAGAAGGCTGTTTCCGTAAACAAATTATATGAGATAGGAAAAGGAAGCCCGTCAAAAGGAAATGCCACCATCACTGGTATTGTTCGCAATGCAAAGACCGGGGAGGTACTCGCTAATGCATCGGTTTTTGTTAGTAGCACTTATGCTACTATGACTGATGCTTATGGTTACTACTCTCTTTCGGTTCCTTTAGGCAAGTATTCCTTGAATATTCTGGCCATAGGAATGCAGGATACACAATTGCAGTTAATCGTATATGGGGATGGGAGAATGGATGCCGACATTCCCGAGCGGGTAACCACACTAAAAGAAGTCGTGGTGTCTGCCAGGAAAACAAACAATGTGATGCAAACTCAAATGGGGATAGACCGAATTAGTATAGCGAATATTAAAAGAATCCCTTCGTTGTTTGGAGAGGCGGATCTTCTGCGGGCTGTTACAACTTTGCCTGGCGTTAAAACGGTAGGAGAAGCAAGCACGGGATTTAATGTAAGAGGAGGATCTGCGGACCAAAACCTTATTCTTTTTAATGGCTCGACCATATATAACCCATCTCATTTTTTTGGGATGTTCTCAGCATTTAACCCGGAGGTGGTAAAGGATATTGAATTATATAAAAGTAGCGTACCTGCTAAATTTGGAGGACGACTTTCTTCGGTTCTCGATATTACCAGCAGGGAAGGGAATAAAAAGAAGGTTACTGGCTCCGCAGGCATTGGAGCTATCACCAGCCGGGTACAAGTAGAAGGACCAATCGGCTCCAAAACATCTTTTATTTTTGGTGGTCGTACAACCTATGCTAACTGGTTACTTACATTATTGCCCGATGAGTATAAGAACAGTAAAGCCTCCTTCCAGGATATCAATATTGGGATCAGTCATTCTTTAGATAGCTCCAACCAGATCTATTTTAATGGATATTATAGCAATGATCGGTTTTCATTGAATAGCGATACGGTTTATGGGTATAGTAACCGGAATATTAATATAAAGTGGAAGAAAAGTTTTAATACCAGGATGAGTGCTGTGTTTATGGCAGGTGCAGATGAATACCAGTATAGCGTTTTAAGTGATGAAAATCCTGTAAACGCTTTCGCATTGCGATTTAAGATCCGGCAATTCTATGCCAGGGCCGATTTTTCCTATTATAAAAATCAGTATCACTCCTTTGAATTTGGTGTAAGCAGTTTATTGTATAAGTTGAATCCAGGTTCATTTACTCCAAGAGGAGATAGTTCATCTGTAATAGTTGATAAGATAGCAGCCGAACAGGCGCTGGAAAACGGGGTATATGTCACTCACAAATTCAACCCCACAAATAAATTGTCATTTAACACGGGATTACGTTTTTCCCTCTACCATTACCTGGGAGCACAAAATGTTAACTACTACGCTGCAGGCTTACCTATAACTCCTGCCAATCTTGTGGAGACGAAAACTTATAAGAGTGGCAATTTCATCAAAACCTATGGTGGCCCTGAAGTCAGATTCTCGGTCAGGTATGCTATGACGAATGACTTTTCTATTAAAGCATCCTACAATTCTCTTCGCCAGTATATCCATATGATGTCTAATACAACAGCCATTGCGCCTACAGATGTTTGGAAACTTAGCGATCCGAATATTAAACCACAAATAGGTGACCAGGTGTCATTTGGAGTTTACAAAAACCTGAAATCAAATACCATTGAAACTTCCCTGGAGGTATATTATAAGCGTATTAAGAACTATCTTGATTATAAGCCAGGGGCTACGCTTATCATGAATCACGATATTGAAACAGAAGTAATAAAAACTACCGGCAAAGCGTATGGCGTTGAATTGCTGATAAAGAAACCAGCAGGAAAGCTTAATGGATGGATCAGTTATACCTATTCAAGAATTTTACTTAAGACAGCCGGTAGCGATCCTTCCACGCCTGTCAATAAGGGAAAGTATTATCCTGCTAATTATGATAAACCTCATGATATTACATTCATGGGAACGTTCAGGGTAAATCATCGCTTCAGTGTTTCGTTGAATTCAACTTATAGCACGGGGCGACCCATTACCTTACCTATTGGCCGCTACTTTTATGCAGGGTCATACAGGGTTTTATACTCTGACCGGAACGCTTACCGGATACCGGATTATTTCCGTACCGATCTTTCCATGAACATTGAAGGGAACCATAAGGAGAAACAAAAAACGCATAACTCATGGACAATAGGTTTTTATAATATGCTTGGCAGGAGAAATCCTTTTTCAGTTTATTTTATTTCCGAGAATGGTCATGTAAATGGCTACCAATTGTCCATCTTCGGAAGTGTTATTCCATTTATAAACTACAATATTCGTTTTTGATAGTAAAAGCCAGAAATATGAAGTATTGTTTTTGCTGCCTGTTTATTGCGCTGCTGACCTTTTCCTGTAAAGACAAGTATGAGCCCGATGTTGTTT
>DASVNY010000840.1:0-2704 GCA_036383615.1 Chitinophagaceae bacterium | reverse complement strand
AGATTTGTCAAGGAATTTTACACCGCCATTCCTGATAGCTGTATTTTTTATTTGTGATGACAAGGTATTAAACTGTGCTGAACCAGGCAGTGGTCTTCCCCTGTCAACAGAATCTCTTACCATATTGTGAATGGTGATATCGCTAAAGGTGTTACCAGCTAATCTTCTTGTTTCTGCGAATCTTACAATGTATTCAGTGAACCAGGCCTGGCTACCTTTCCAATACTCGTTTATGTAAGCACCAAGGGCAGAAGCATTATATGATTCACCTGCATTTTCCTGTGTAGTGTAGCCACGAACATACCAGTTCTTGGCTTTTATTTCAAGCTTATGCTGGGCGATCTTTAAGTTTCTCAATGAATAACGATCGAAGCCGGTATAAACCGTAGTACCTGTTCCGAAATAAGTGCTCCAGGAAGCTTCAATGCCGGGAGTGATCTTAAAATGCAATGCACCGGTAAGTTTTGCATTCACTGTATTATAATCTACAAGGCTTCTCTCTTCATAACCTGTACGGGAAACATTCTGATTGGGAATAACTCCTGTGTTCAAACCAATATTGATCGGAACAAAAGCCTGCATTGCCTGGAGATACTGGGCACGTTGCGCAGCCGTTGTCAATGCTTGTATAGGGCCCGAAGCAAGGAAAGCATTTAAAGCATTGTAATAATTGCCCAACTGGGTAGTGTTAGGCGTGTTCCCCAGGAAAGCATTGGTAGATGCCGTGAGATTAGTTGATGCACCACCACTTATTGCCTGTGCAAAGAAGGCCGATAAAGGATTCACCTGTACACTTGACCGGAGGAATCCTCCGAACTCTCTCATGTTAAAGCTTGTCTCATCACCATACATGTTGATCCCGTTAAAATTCGGATCATTCTGCCTGTTGCCACCAACCACTTCGCTCAATACACCGATCTGTCTTTTATTCCGATAATCATCGGCAATCCAATCATTCGCCTCGGTTAGCTGCGCGGCTATTTTAAACGCCCACCTGTCACCAAGTGTTTTGGCCCAACGAAAACTCCAGTCATGATAAGGAGATACTTTTCTTTTATCCTGGTCAATATGCATTATTCCCTGCTTGATATTAAAGCTCAGTCCCTGGTATTTGAATGGATTCTTGCTTGTAAGCAATACCGTTCCATTGATACCACCGGAACCATATAATGCAGAAGAGGCGCCTGCCAGCAATTCGATATTATCAACATCCTGTTCAGTCAAACCAACCACGCTGCCTACAGAAAAGTTAAGACCGGGAGCCTGGTTATCCATTCCATCTATCAACTGGTTCAAACGGGTATTACCGCTGGATACAAATCCTCTTGTGGTAACCGTTCTAAAGGTCAGACTCGCTGTGTGCATGTCAACTCCTTTGAGGTTTGCGATCGCTTCATAATAGTTTGGCGCAGCTATATTTCTTAGCGTAGCTGTGCTCATGCGTTCTATTGTAACGGGTGCTTCTAATATTCTTTGGGGAGTTCTGTTTGCAGAAACAACAACTTCCTGGCCCAGAGAAGTGTTGGGTTTGAAGTCAACGCTTACTCTTGCTGAAGCATCGCTTACTGTTACTTCCTGGTCTTCGTAACCGATCGAACTGAATACCAACACCACCGGGAGTTTTGAGACTTTTACTGAAAATTCACCATCGGGATTTGTATAGGTTCCAGTGCTGGTTCCTTTAACCACAACGGATACAGATGGGGTGACTTCTTTAGTGGAGCTATTGCGAACACTGCCGGATACGGTAATGGTCTGAGCTGAGGCAGCAATCGAAAACAAGACAGCCATTAGCATTGAAGCTAAACAGCGGTAGCTTTTTCTCATAAACAATGAATTTTGGTTTTTGGAATATGACGGAAAAATAAGCATTGTACTGTGTATCTAAAAATTTAATTTTTAAGGACAAAGCCCGCGTGATCACTAAAATTTTTTTATCAAAAATATAGTCGGTCAGGGATAAATTGTTGAAATCTTGAACGCCTCTCAAAACAGCTATTTTTAGCGTGTTATTTACTTTCGGGCATGACTTCATTTTCTTTTCCCGGGCAAACCGGATTTTATCGTGGAAAGGTGCGGGATGTGTATAGCATCGGCAGCGAAGGGCTTGTAATGATCGCATCCGACCGTATATCCGCTTTTGATGTCATCCTGCCCCGCCCGATCCCCTTTAAAGGACAAGTGCTGAACCAGATCGCTGCCTATATGCTTCAATCAACCAAGGATATTTGTCCCAATTGGCTGATGGAAGTGCCGGCCCCGAATGTATCTATCGGTAAGCGTTGTACGCCGTTTAAGATAGAAATGGTTGTAAGAGGCAATCTTACCGGCCATGCCTGGCGAACTTACTCTTCCGGAAAAAGAACGCTATGCGGCGTTACTATGCCTGAAGGAATGATGGAAAATGATTATTTCCCTTCACCGATCATTACCCCCAGTACAAAAGCCGCAGAGGGACATGATGAGGATATCAGCAAAGAAGAAATAATCAGCACAGGTCTTGCTACCGCAGACGAATGGTCCGTTCTCGAAGACTATACATTGAAACTATTTGCACGTGGCAGGGAGATCGCTGCTAAAAGAGGATTAATATTAGTTGATACAAAATATGAATTTGGAAAGATCGGCGATACCATTTATCTCATGGATGAGATCCACACTCCTGACTCCTCCCGGTATTTCTATGCTGATGGATTTGAAGAAA
>DASVNY010000839.1:0-4835 GCA_036383615.1 Chitinophagaceae bacterium | reverse complement strand
ACACTGGCTAAAATATTTGACCACTTTTTTACAGGCATGACCAATATCAGTTATCACCCCAATATTTACACCGTTACCCGATACCATAAAACTATGGGGATCGCTGGCATCATGACTTTTACTGAAGGGAACGATAGAAAGCTGGCCGATGGTGATCGTTTTAGCATGAGCAAATGAACGGATCAGTTCTGTGGCTACCGGGATATGACTATTGGTAAACGTTGGTTGCGTAATGTAAACCGGCAATTTGTACTTTTTAGAAATGCCCGGAACCCCTGTAATATGATCGCTATGTTCATGCGAAACAAAAATGGCCCTTACTCTTTCCATTGAGAGCCCAAGACCTTTCATTCGCTTTTCTGTTTCCCTGCAACTCAACCCCGCGTCTATAAGGATCGCTTCATGGCGATTGCCGATATAATAGCAATTGGCATTGCTGCCGGAATTGAGTGAAGTAATATATAGCGACATGGGAGAGCAAATATAGAACAGAAGAACAGATGAACAGATGAACGGAGGAACAGATGATGGAGAGTGATGAAGTAGGTCGTTTAACTATTGGTCTTATCCTACCGACAAAGAAAGGAGGCATCGATCTTTTCGGGGTTTTGCCGGCGAAGGGGCAACAGATAAGGGGAATTCTTTGCTCACATATTTTAAATCCCTATATTTAACGACAGTACCCGGAGAGAACTTATAAAACCAATCAACCACATGAGCTCCACTTCTCCAACTACGACGGGTGCAAAACCTGCATTAACCACTATTGACTCCAACCGCATATTTTCTCTTGATGTATTGCGAGGTGTTGCAGTGCTCGGGATCCTCATCATAAGTATATGGGAGTTTGGTGGCTTTATTGCCAACGAACAAACTTTTTACCGGCAAGGCACACATAGTGGCGGCAATTATAAATTGCTGACAGTTGTTTCCATTTTGTTTGAAGGAAAGATGCGGGCCTTGTTTGCCCTGCTCTTTGGAGCCGGCATCATTTTATTCCTGCAAAAGAAAGATCATCCTTCGACAGCTTCAACAGCGGATCTGTATATCCGTCGTAATATGTGGCTGATCTTTTTTGGGGTATTCAATGCATTTGTATTGTTATGGCCCGGTGATATCCTGTTTCACCTGGGCATATTAGGCATATTACTGTTTGCCTTTCAAAGAATGTCATCAAGAGGTTTATTGATCGCGGCGATCATTTGTACGCTTATCTATTGTGGCAAGAATTACTGGAACTATGCCGATGATAAAAAGGCATACGGGAAATATAAAGCTGTTCTGAAAGTAGAGGAACAATTCAAAAAGGATAGTACCGACAAAGCAAAGACAGACAGTATTGCTAAAGCCAAGGATTCGATCGCTGGAAAAGCGATCACTCCTGTTATTACCGACACGACTTCAAAAAAAATAGGGAAAGATTCAACCGATAAAAAGAAAGACACGCTTACTAAAAAACAGGCAGGAGAAAAAAGCGCCTGGGAAGGAATGGCTAAAAGAGCAAAGTATGATAGCACAGCCACAGAAAATGAATATAAATCAATGCGGGCCAGCTATGGCAAACTCTGGAACTACCTGATGGGGCGCTCACAAGGCAAGGAAGCCTCCTGGTTTTACCGTTTAGGTATATGGGATCTTGCTTCGATGATGTTCCTCGGCATGGCCCTGCTTGGCTGGGGATTTTTCACTAACCGTTTCTCTGCGCAAAAGTATTTACTCATTGCTGTGCTGACAATGGCCCTTGGATTTTTCCTCGCATGGTTAAGGGTTGACCTGCTCAATACAAAGATTGTTGACTATGCAAAGTATATTGACAAAAAACCAATACCCTTTAACCAGTTTGTGCCAATAGAAAGGTTTTTGCTGGCAACAGGTTATGCCTCTCTCATCATGTTATTACTGCGAACCAAATTTCTCAATTGGTTGTGGCAGGCATTGGCGGCAGTGGGCCGTTTGGCCTTTACCAATTACATCATGCAGTCCCTTATCTGCACTTTCTTCTTCTATGGATATGGCTTTGGTTTCTTTGGAAGACTGAGCCAACTGGAATTATACCTTTTTGTAATAGAGATATGGGTGATACAAACTGTGTTCTCCATTTTCTGGCTGCGTTATTATAGCATGGGACCATTGGAATGGTTGTGGCGATGTCTTGTTTATCGAAAATGGTTGCCAATAAAACTTAAACAAGATGAAACAGCAATCGCTTAACCACTACCCCATCAAACCACAATAAACGAATTTTATGGATCAACATAATTCTGCCAACAACCCGCAATCAATCGCCGTTCCATTAGAAGGTGGGGGCACTGGTCATATTAACACCGGAGCAAAACCTGTTGATTCAGGTGATCGTATCAGGAGTATTGATGCGATCCGCGGTGTTGCATTGCTTGGTATCCTGATGATGAACATTCCTGGCTTTGGTATCAACTGGAACTTCTGGCACGGGATGCTAACCGGTCCGAAAACGGGTGCCGACTACTATACATTCGCCACTGTATTTACTTTATTTGAAGGCACCATGCGGGGACTATTCTCCATGCTGTTTGGCGCAGGCATGGTATTGTTTATGCAGAATAAAGAAAGTATGCCTGGCGGACCTACTGTTGCTGAATATTATTATCGTCGTTTGTTGTGGTTAGTACTTTTTGGATTGTTCAATGCATATATTTTGCTATGGACAGGTGATATTCTATTCTTCTATGGCATGCTGGGGATGCTGCTTTTCCCATTCAGAAAATTCAAACCAAAATGGTTGATAATAATTGGTCTTGCCTGCATGTCGATCACCTTGCTGAAAGGACAGCTGGGATGGAATGAACTAAGAGAACAACGGAAAAATTATAACGAAGCAAAAGCGGCAGAAAAAGAAAAGAAAACACTCACACCCGAGCAACAGGGTGCAATAGCTGCGTGGACCGAAATGGAAAAGAACCGGAAACCCGACAGCACCTATTACAACCCCAATCTTCGCATAAGACAACAAGGCACTTACGGAAAAATATTCAACCATTTTATCCCGATGAATGCCGGTGGTGAAACATGGTGGCTTTATCATGGCGCATGGGATATGCTCACCATGATGTTTATTGGTATGGGATTATACCTCTTGGGATTTTTCTCCAATAAATTGCGAACCTCCACCTATCTCATGTGGTTGCTGATCGGTTATGGGCTGGGCATCCCTATTGCGTGGTCGTATGTTGAAGCTATGTTTGCCAGCACAAAAGATTTTAGTGGCTATGTTGATTCGATGCGGGTCTCTCATGAAATGCTGGAAGAATTCAGGCGATTACTACTCACCATCGGTCATGCGAGTTTAGTAATGCTTGTTTTTCGCAGTCGCATTGTTCCCTGGTTAATGAGAGCATTAGCTAATGTGGGCCAAATGGCATTTACCAATTACCTGATGCAAAGTATCATTTGCACTTTCTACTTCCATGGATATGGTTTTGGCAACTATGATAAGCTAAGGTTTCACCAGCTTTATTATGTAGTGGGGTCTGTATGGTTGTTCCAACTTATCGTCTCTTCAATCTGGTTGCGCTATTTTCGCTTTGGTCCTTTTGAATGGTTGTGGCGATCCCTGACTTATTGGAAGAGACAGCCGATGAAGAAATGAATGTGAAAATGCGTGAGTATGTAAGTGTGAAAATCAGAAGCGATGAATTGGGTTATGGGGTGTGTATGTACCCCAGTTAATGGTCATCTGCATATTCTCCAATAAGGGGAGTCTTCTCGCAAATTTAAATCAGGCTTTTTTCCATATATGATAGGCATTGGAGTGGTATGCCTTTACGCAATACAAGATCAATTTTATAATCGCCGTGCCTGTGCCGTACTATAAATACCCCAGGAAAGTCCACCTATTGGTTAAAACTCAGTTTATTATTAATTTCGTATAAATGTTTAGTGACGATGTCTGCAGCAAACTTCAAAATATCATTCACGGAAATGTCATACAGGAACAGCCTGATACTTGCACAGCAATCCGCAATCAGCTTAGCACAAGCTATCCAACAAGTACAACGGTTAAAACAGACTTCGAAAGTAAACAGCTCATCAAAAAAGAGCAGGTCAGCTTTCTTCAAGAATTAGCTCGCTCGCAAAATCTTTTCATCCCATCCATTCCGGCTGGCTGGAATTATCTGACACATGGCGGTGAAGCTAGTGTCTATCTGCATCCTGATCAGCTAAGTGTTGTTAAGCTCAATGACGCTATTTACTATGCTACCTGGCTGGAATATTTTAACAGTGTTGTTATTCACAATCTTCTTTTTCCTGATACTGCTTACACCTTCCTTGGCTTTACGCAAAAAGAAGATTCATTGCTCGCTGTTTTAAAACAACCCTTTGTTTCATCAGATGAAACAGCCGACCTGAATGCTATCCGTGAATACTTAGCCTTTAATGGATTTGAACATAAGGTCAGGCAGGATTATTTTAATAAAGAGTTTGGATTAATCCTGGAGGATATGCACGATGAAAATGTAATCCTCAAGAACGGCTCCCTCTTCTTTATTGACACTGTCTTTTATATGGTAAAATAATTTTTTCACAGGTTGGCCTTTCTATTGTCATCAAAGATCTACAGAATTGAAATTGAAAACAAACCCTACAAGCCTAACTACTAATTGCCAATCACCAATTCTTAAAATTTATAACTATACCCCACACGCAGCACCTGCGTTTCATAATAGTCTGTACTATTATAGCTGAAGCCGGTTCCTTTTACCTGTTTCTTTAGTCTTGATGTATTGGCAATATCAGTTGCATTCATAAAGAGCTCTGCTTTCCCTTTTTGTAAGGTTCGCTTGATACCGAAATCAACT
>DASVNY010000838.1:0-5267 GCA_036383615.1 Chitinophagaceae bacterium | reverse complement strand
CAATGCCCAGATGAATACACCTCCACTCTTTTGGGATCTCCAGTGCAGGTTCCAGAAATCTTCCATTGCTGCTCCCGCGCCTCCATCATCCTGCGCATGCAGCATTTCTGTTGGCATATAAATAAGAGAATCGTTCAATATCTTTTGCGTGCTGTAATAATCTTCGTAGTGATTACAGTCGATACCGTTGAATGCATTGCCGGGGCGATGGTGACAATGGATCACCGGTCGCTTTGAATAATCATAAGCCCCATAATCATCATCCAGTTCTTTATTATGTCCGCCTTCATTACCATTGCTCCAGAAAATAATGGAAGGATGATTGAGATCACGAATGACCATTTCTTTAACCAACAATTCACCCGCTTTAGTACTGTATGCTTTTTGCCAGCCGGCCAATTCATCAAGCACATAAATACCAAGGCTATCGCAGAGCTGTAAAAAATATTTATCAGGAGGATAATGCGAACAACGAACCGCATTCATGTTCATTTCTTTGATCAGCAATGCATCCATCAGTTGATTTTCGCTTGACAGGCTACGTGCCGTTTCCGGCCAAAAGCAATGGCGATTGGCGCCTTTCATTTTTACCTGCACGCCATTGATATAAATACCCTGCCCATGCCTGATCTCGATGGTACGAAAACCAAATTTTTCAGTCAGTTCATATAATTTTTTACCGGCTGCATCCTGCAAAACAACAGTCGCCGTATAAAGATTGGGAGTTTCCGATGTCCATGTTTTGATACTTGAAACGGTCGTATTGACAACTGTGTTTTCTGCCGATTTATCAACCTGGGTTTTCACTGTGGAGATTATTTTTTTAGTCGCATCAGTGATCGTGGTCACAACAACCGCGTTTTGCGCAAGACCTTTTGTCCATACCTGCATGGCAAACCTGCCATCCGCTTTTGCATCAATACCTACATAGTCGATATATTGCTTTGGTGTTGCTTCTAAGAATACGGGGCGAAAGATGCCGCCGAATACCCAATAATCCGCCAAACGTTCAGCATTGTTTACACTGGCGTCGCTACTCATCTTACTCACAGTTACTTCCAGTGTGTTTAGCTTATCATAATTCAATAAAGAGCTGATATCATATTTGAACCGATAGAATGCACCGCGGTGCGTTTCACCTGCACTCCTGCCATTGATCTTTACTTCGGTATCGGTCATGCTGCCATCAAATACAATATTGACATTCTTACCTTTCCACGCAGCCGGCACTTTGAACTGGTATTTATACATCCCTTTTTCATCATAGAAGCGGGAATTCTTGCCGTTGGTTTTATAATCACGACCATAATTGTAATTACCAAAACCCTGCTGCTCCCAGCAACTAGGCACCTGTATCTTTTTCCACTCGCCGCTATTGTGACCTGCCGTGCAAAAAAAATCCCATTGCACGGTATGTGCTGCATCTGTACCGGAGAGATACTGTAGCTGTTTCGTTTGAGCCACGCCGGCAAGAGCATACAAAACAGCGAAAGCGATAAAAAGCTTTTTCATATTAATCGACTTTGTAAATTTCAATTTGCGAGATGACCAGGTTCTTATTCTGAATTTCTATAAGAATAGTTGTGATCCCTGTCTTACCCAGTATATGTTTTGTTTCACCTGCGGAAAAACCTCTCAGCACATTCTCTTTCCACTGTGCAGATTCCGCCTCGGCATTTACATTTACGGTTTGTGGAGCATCATTGCCTAATGAAACAGCATAGTTAAGCGCTCCTCCTGTCTCCATTCCAAAAGTGGGCAGGCATTTTACAACTATGTCGTATGTGCCTGCATTTAGCTTGGCTTTATAGTTTATGGCTGACCCGGTTGTGTTTGCTTTTGCCATAACACCGGCCCCGTTAATGCCAATATTTGGCAATAAAACACTGTTGCTGCTACTTTTTGAATCATAAATCTGCTTCGCAGTCACAACCTGTACTAACTGTGCTTCTTTGGTTTTCTTCTTCAACAGTGCAGAATCTGTTGTCGTCTTCAGGCTGTCAAAAGCTAAAGGAGCAGCAAATGCTTTCTGATCACGAGGCTTCCAGCTCATGATGCCATTCCATTTGCCTCCTGCTATAAACCTGTTGTAGCGGTTTGTTATTTCCTGTATGACCTCGTATGATATTTGCGCCATCTGCTGGCTTGATCTTGCCTCGACAACATTATTCTCCTTTAATAGCTGCAATGCCAGTTGCTGAGCTAATATCTTCCTGTTTTGCAACACGGCTGCCTCAACAGGATATTTGACCAGTTGGAAATATGCATTCGTTAGTGTTGAATCAATCAATTTGCTACATGCATCAACCATATACTGTAGCTCATCATATCTCCTTAATCGTTGATCGATCTCCTTTGCAGTGAACTTCAGCAAATTCAAATGCTCAGGTTTACCTGATTGTGCCAGCTCATAATATTGCTCCTTGATCTTTGTGATTTGATCGGCAGCCCTGATGCCAAAGTTTTCAATCGTCCATTTCCGGATATAGTTTGATGGATTGAACATGTCGTAATTGGAAATATCCCAGGCCATATCCAAAGCAAATTGTATTTCCAGCTCAGCCGGCTTGATATCACCTGCATTAAACACCCATAATTTCTTTGCATTATAATCATAGGCCTTTTTCATCTCATAGCCTATCAATGCCGGCGAAACAGAACTAAGCCATAAATAGTCAGCGGGACTTCCCCAATAAGACAAATGATAATAAACTCCATGACCACCGTTACGTTTTTGTTCAATCTCATTGGGCAATTGCCGGATATATCCGTGGTTATCATCCGGCCAGATAATAGTAACGTCATCATCCAATGCTAAACCACGGCGATACAGGCTCAACACTTCCTTATAGGGAACAAATATCTGCGGCACTTTTGGCGCAGGCTTATTTAAACGTGTGGCAAGAATTGAACGCTGGTCGCTTATAATTGTCTCCAACAGTTTTAATTTTTCATTGGGATCTTTCGGGCCGGGCATGCTACCATCATGCACCCCACGCATACCAACCGTGTAAACCGATTCATAATTCACCGCTTCTTTTACGCGATCATCCCAATAGCGATATATCTGTTCTTTATTCAGATCATAACGCCATTCACCTGGCTTTTTGCCATACTCACGTTCATAGTTCTCTGCCCATTCAAATACATTGTTGCGTAACATCGGCTCACAATGACTACCCCCCACAACAATCGCATAATCATCCGCCACCCTGGGATTGTTTTTATAATAATAAAATGCTTTCGTGCAGGGATGCATGGCCGGCCAGATATAATTCGCTTTTAAACGCAGCAGCAATTCAAATACTTTTGCATAAGTTTTTGGGCCGATATCTTTAATATCAGTATCCATATTCTTCGCGGCCCAGGGTTGCAGGCCCCAATCCTCATCATTGATAAAAATGCCGCGATACTGAACAGAAGGCTCCTTTGAAACGTAGCTGCCGGATAGGTATAATTGCTTTTTCTTTACCGGTGTCACATCCGCCCACCACACAAATGGGGATACACCGATCAAGCGGGATAAATGAAAAATACCAAAGGCTGTTCCTCTCCGGTCACTACCTGCTATGACCAATTTATCTTTCCCGATCGTCTTAATAACAAAACATTCCCATTTATTTTTTATAGCTGAGACATCAAGCTGTTTTGTGTTTATTAATTCATCAACCAATTTTGATTTGCCGATCGTACCTGCAATAATTGTAAATCCGGCTAATGGAGCTTGATTTACTATTTGCATCTGTTTGCCTGACACAAGCTGTATGTCATTTGCAAGGGCCTTAGCAGCAATAGTAACCACCGTTGCATCCTTTGTATCTACAACTATTGTTGTTGCAGAAGTTGAAGCAAATAATGGAAAAGCGTTGGCAACGGTTTGCTCTGACACAATCAGGCTATTGTTACTCTGTGCCCCTGCCGCCAGGCAAAGCAAGAATGCCGCGAAAACATTTATTATTTTTTTCAACTTCATTTGATTCATTTTAAAACCTGATCCCTTCGCTCGGTTTATTGCTTATTAATATACTCATCAAGATCCTTCATAGCGACCACTTTAAACTTTCGATCCTTTATATATTGCAACCAGCCAGTAAATGTTTCTTCGCTTGTCGTATAGTCAGGGTGTGCAATATCAGGTACGCCATGAATAGTAAATACCAATATTTGCCCCGGTTGCAAATTCTTCAACGCCTGCATGGTTCGTTCACCCAGTTTCTGTGTTGAACCCATCGTATAACTGGGTATGACTAATCGGCCATCTGTTTTCGGATCATAATATTTACTGCCGCCGGCACGGGCATATTTGTACCCCATCTCCTGCAGCACCACCTGTGATAATGAATCGGCCCGGTTGCCGGGATAGGCAAATGATACCGGCTTCGGTATTCCATGCTCTTTACATTTTGTTTCGATATATGCGATTTCTCTTTGCATTTCCTCCCGGCTCAGTTTCGTCATGTTCTTATGATGACCCGTATGGTTGCCGATCTCGAAGCCCATTTTATTCAAGGCAGCTACCTGCTCCCATTTCATATAATAAGCCGAATCGCCTGGCGACCTCCATGGCATTTCACAAACAAGAAATGTTGCGTCAAAACCATACTTTTTTAATAGCGGCGCTACGATCGTATAATGACTGATCTCCGCGTCATCAAAACAAAGTACCACAACCGGTGGCTTGCTTGCTTTTGTTTGATTGGCCGTTTTGTTTAATTGCAATTGCTGCATAGCTGTTGCATAACGTTTGCCCAACTCTCTTGAAGAATATGTATCAAAATGAACTTTGTCGCCTTTATCAACCAGCCCGTTTGCTGAAACTACTGCAGTATTCTCCACTTCGCCCGGCAGTTGGTTTATCACTTTATTAATGATACCAGTTTTATTAAAGTGACCGATCTCACCTGCAACAAAAGGAAGACCGGCTATCTGCAGATCAGTGCGCAGCTTATTCACCAATGTTTTTAATTTTTGGAGATACACTGTAGCCTTAGCTGAATCATTATCCGATTCGCCCTGGTGCCAGAGTATGCCCTTGAGCACTCCTTTTTGCATAGCGATCTTTACTCTTTTTATTGCATCATCGTAAGGGTGTGCAGCGAAGTATTGTGCCCCTGGTTCCCAAACTTTAATTGGTGAACCACCCCAGGCGCAGGGAACAAGCCCAATTTTTATTTTTTTATTACCCTTCAGCATTTCATTGGCAAAACTGATAGCAGGTCCCACACCTACGACATTAGGTTTGTCAAAATGAACAGGATCTGTTGCAG
>DASVNY010000837.1:0-9900 GCA_036383615.1 Chitinophagaceae bacterium | reverse complement strand
CGATGCAGGAAGAGTGAAGCATCATATCAGCAACAATATTGAGAATAGCAATAACACCATTCTCTTAACCGGCTATTGTGAGCCGAATTCGTTGGGTGGCCGTCTCATGTCGGGCGTTAAAGAAGTCGGTATTTTTGGTGTGCAGCACCAGGTGAATGCGGAAATAGGAGCCATTCGCAGCATGAGTGCACATGGTGATTATGAAGATCTGAGCCAATGGCTGGCCAGCCAGGATAAGCAACAGGTTAAACGACTTTTCCTGGTGCATGGCGAGTATGAAGTGCAACAGGATTTTAAGAATAGGTTAGTTCGCAAAGGATTTGTTGATGTTGAGATCCCTGAAAGGCACTATGAGACAGGGCTTGCCTGAGTAGAGAAAATGTAAAATGCAAAATGTAGAATGTAAAATGTAAAAGTGAGCAGTCGTTTTGTATTTAATATTTTACATTTGTTGCATTTTTCTAATAACAGTGATTTTAAGAATTTTAACTTTGTTGTTTTTTTCACAACTCCTTAATAAACCCGGGGCCTTATTTTCCGTTTATAGTGTGGTTAAATTTTAAACATTATAAACAACGAGGAGGGTATATGTTGAAGAATCTGAAATTGTGGAGCGGAGCTTTAGGAGTCGTCTTCTTGCTTGCAAGTTGTGCTTCCACGGCACATATTGAAAAAGACGATAATGCTGATTTTAGTCGCTACAAAACATTTGCATGGATTGACAAGGATGGTGAGGGAAAACATGATCACAACAGGATCAATGATTTTACTGAGCAAAGAGTGAAGGATGCGGTGAGTAAAGAATTGGTGAAAACGGGATGGAAAGAAGCAAAAACCCGCCCGGATGTATTGCTTAGCTATGATGTATTGGTTGAGAGAACTATCAAAGAACAAACAGATCCTGTTTATTCAAGACCTTATGTAAGGACCTTCTTCAATCCCGGTACACGTCGCTACTTTAATGTGTATTATCCTTCGCAATTCCTGGGTTATGACAGGGATCAGCGTTCTGTTCGTGAAGGCACTGTAACGATCAGTATGATCGATGCCCGCACCGACAAGACCGTTTGGCAGGGATGGACCACAGATGAAGTGAATAACCGCAATCTTAGTAACAAAGAGATTCAGCAAGCGGTGAAAAGTATTTTCAAAAAATTCGATGTTGCGAAAAACTAAAGATATCCATTGAAGGACGGTTTTGGACAATGCCCGGCGCTGATAACAGTGCCGGGTTTTTTTATGTCTTATTTTAACCAGGTAGTGGTCCTTTGTCGAAAATTTTCTCCTGCACAATTCGCAAATTTAATTAGCGTGATCTGGGGTCAAATCGGCGAAAATCTGCTGGAAATTAAATTAACAGCCTATCCTTAAACAAAAGAATCTTTTCTTTCGAAAAAGAAAAGATTCTTTGCAATAGGATACAGATGCAAAATTTAAAATCAAGCAATCATGTAGTTTAAGGAGTTCTTCTTGTTCCTTCTTCTTCGCTCTCGTCTTCACGGGTACCTGTGCTTTTTTGGTTACCTGTTTGTTGGTCACGGTTTTTCTGATCGCGGCCAGGTTGATTAGATCTGTTTTGATCTTCCTGGGTACTGCGATTTTGATCATCTGACTGGCGTTGCCCGGATTGTCCTTGGCTGCCTTGTCCCTGACCCTGACCACCTGTACTTGTTTGTTGTTTACGACTTTCGTCTGTTTGTTGTTTACGACCTTCCTCCTGGCTCATACTACCTTGATTTGCTTGTTGTCCTTCACGATTTCTGTCATTTGCCATAACTATAAGTTTTAGTGATTATGATTATAATGATGTCAATTTCATGCCATCCTGCATCTAAAGCATTTTATTTCGATGGTTATTTTTACAGTGTAGAAATGAATGCCCAAAAAGGGGAGCCGAAGAACAGATGAACAGATGAACAGAAGAACAGAGGAACAGAAGAAGTGGGGAGGTCGTTTTATCTAGTGGGGTTATTTTTTTATAACATCTTTTGTTTTCGCGGCGGTTTCTTTTATTACATTGATTGCTTTTTTATCTTCTCTCATTCCTTCAAAGGATGGATGACGCATAACACCATCATCGGTGATCTCTGTATAACTTACTTCGCAAACCAGTTTTGGTTTTAACCAGGTGACTCTCGCATGTGGCGGGTCGGGACGAAAACGGGATGGCTTATTGACATCGGGTGTTTCAACGAAAGGAACTTTGTTGCTGATAAGCTTCTTCATTTTTGTCGTCATCTCTTTTTGCATTTTCTGGTCAAAGCCTGTTCCCACTTTACCGATATAATTGAGTTTCCCTTTTTCATATAGCCCAACCAGCAATGCGCTGAATAATTTGGAGCTGCCTTCATTTTTGGTGAAACCACCGATCACTACTTCATGTCTTTTGTTGGCTTTTATCTTTAACCATTCTTTGGATCGTTCACCGGGAAAATAATTGCTGTCTGCTTTTTTAGCCATGATCCCTTCCATACCCATCTTGCTTGCGGCTTTTAAAAACTCTGTAGCAGAGGTCTCAAAATTCTCGCTTAAACGAATACTATTATCATCCGGTAAATTTTCTTTCAATATCTCGCGGCGACGTGAAAGTGGTAAGCCTGTAAGGTCATAACCATCCAGCCATAAAATATCAAAAACATAATAAGTTAGTTCGCCATCAACTTCACTGCGCCAGTTTTGTAATGACCCAAAATGCGCAACACCTGTTTTCTTTAATACTACCACTTCACCATCTACGATCGCATTGATCTTCCATTTTTTCAAGGCGGCGGTAATGGGATAAAATTTTTCATTAAAGGATTTATTGTTCCTGGAGATCAATTCAACTTTCCCTTTATTCAGTAATGCTACTGCACGGTATCCATCCCATTTTATTTCGTAGAGCCATCCGGGTTCATCAAAGGGCTGGTCAACAAGGGTGGCCAGCATAGGGCTGAATTTTTTTGGAAAGGAAGCTTTCTTGCCTTCAGTCAGCGCTTTTTTTTTTGAACACGGGAGCTGCGTGTTTTGGCTGAAGCTGTTTTCTTTTTTGGAGAACTGGTCCAGACATTTTTGCTTGTTCGCTCTATACCTGCTAATGTTTTTCCCGATACTACTGATTTGTCCTTTTTAGTGACATCCGTTTCTTTTGCATACTTATCACGGTGCTTGATAAGCAACCAGGCATTATCTTCTGCATTCTTTAATTTAACCAATGCAAACTCGCCTTTTAGTTTTTTCCCGTTCAGCTTAAATTTTAAAGAACCTTTCTTCAATTGTTGCAGCAGTGATTTTTCCTGTTCTTTTTTAATGCCTCCTTCCAGTGATCCATAAGTTCCCTCATCCCAAACGATCACGGTGCCAGCCCCGTAATTCCCTTCCGGGATAATTCCTTCAAACGTTCTGTAATCGTAAGGATGATCTTCGACCATCATCGCTAAGCGTTTGTCTTCGGGATTCAATGATGGTCCTTTGGGAACGGCCCAGCTTTTCAAAACGCCTTCCATTTCTAACCTGAAATCATAATGCAATCTTGTAGCATCGTGTTTTTGTATAACGAAACGCAATTCGGAGACCTTTGATTTGCCACCTGTAGGCTCCGGCGTATCCTTAAACGATCTTTTCTTTTTATAAACTGTTAGTGCCATGCTGATATATTATCAAAATACTGTACCAGCTTTTTGAAGGGTTGAGTAATTTTTTCTACAAGGTCTCCCGCAGATTTTCGCTGATCTGATCACGGATCACGCAGATAGTATCTTCAATTTCTACAACTACGATATTATAAAATCATCACCGGGAGCGGGGATAGTATTTTTCAATGCCTGTATAAGATTGGCTGAATAAGATAGCCATTCCTGTTGCAGCGGGTCGTATATCTCTGCTGCAGCTTTGCCAGGGAATAGTTTATAATCGAATTTATTGTAATCGGCAGCGATATAACCGGGGTAGTAAAATTGCATTCCCTGTTGTTTTGCATATTGGATCTTTAATAACATCAGCCATTTTCCCAGTGCAAATTTTCGATAAACAGGATGAAAAAAATTGATGATACCGGCCAAACTGTTTTTACCCATATCAAAAACGCCGGCAGCGATCAGTTGTTCTTTATCGCGGACCTCTATTACAAAAGAATCGAACACAGGGAAGGACTGGTCCTCGAATACGCTATGATCAAACAGGGCATTATGTAGTGTAGGAGAGGGGGTGAAATCGAGATGATTATAATACAGTTGGTATAACTCTTCCAACTCTTCGGTTAATTGAAAAGGTCTTATCCCGATACTGAACCGATCATTGCCAGCAAATAGTTTCTCATGTTTTTTATGAAAACTTATTTTATCAAGAGGGAACCGCAACCAGAACACCCGCTTCCATCCTTCAGCGTATGGAATATGATCGGTAGTGAAAATGAGTTGGCCGATCCGGTACCAACCCATCAATAAATAGCGATCCAGCTTCTCGCCATCAATTCTTCTCAAAAAATGCAGGTCCTTCAGCATAAACACCTGGATATAGAGAATGTGAAATTACGGAACCTTCCTTTCTGGTATTTTTATTTCATTGCGAAGAGAAATACTTAAAAGACGGTATTGATCCGGCCAGGCAGCTGACTTATATTCGAAACTGCCATCATTAATTGAGATTAGTGGAGCGGGTTTCCGTCACGGGTGGTCCGCTCCCTTTTACATTGGGGACATCAGGCAGCCTTTTTTTCCGCGATCCTGTTCCTGGCAGTAGCCGTCAGGCGAAGAAAGTTTTTGTGAAGCATCAATGCAGCCTCTTCTTCTGTTGGGTTCAGTTCCCAGATTTTTGCCAGTTCCAATTTTGGATGTAGCCAGGGGCCATCCGTTCCAAAAAGTATCTTTTGTGCACCGGCTCGTTTATAAGCCATTTCAAGCAGGTCGAAACGTTTGATCCCGGAAGTGTCTGTGAATATATTTTTATGCCTCGCTAAAAAATCAATACAGGAAAGCTGCACTTTCCAGTCATCTGCAAAACTTCCCAGGTGTGGAACAATAAAATTTACCGCCGGATAGGCTGTAGCAAGCAATTCAACACTTGAAACCTCTCCTAAAACATCATAGAGTACAGGCAAAGAGAAATGTTGTGCCACGTCGCAGATCTCCCGTGTGATGCGGGCATCATAGCGGTGGCACTTTATTCCACAGAAACCAAATTCTTCCACGCCTCTCTTCACCATGTTATAGATATTTCCTTTATCTCGTTCTGCATGAAGAAACACATAGCCCATGAATTGTTCAGGATGTTTGTTTACGATGCGGGCCACATCTTCATTTGCTTTTGCATAGTTGGTATGAAAAGCGGCAAACAAAACAGTTTTGTTTATTCCAGCCTTTCTGCTTCTTGCAATGAATGTATCCAACGGAGCAAATGTGTCCCATGGACCGGTAAAACCGTCGCCTTTCCCGGCATGACAATGACTATCTATTATAAGCATGTCCATTGATTGGTTTTGTAGAATGTTTAGAAACCTGCCTGGCAAACTCGATGATCGTTTGTATTCCCCTGTCCAGGTTTGGCAAATAAAATCTTTCATTGGGAGCATGCATATTGTCACTCCCCAAGGCGAAGCCCATTAACACTACCGGTACTCCCATTTCCTTTTGCATGAGGCTGACTATTGGAATCGTTCCACCGGATCGTAAAAATGTGACTGGTCGTTTGAAAACCTGCGTATAAGCTTTTGCTGCCGCCATCATATAAGGATGCTTTCTTCCTGTCGCTACCGGATCAACAGGACTACTGAATCGAAGTTTGTAGCGAATGGAAGGCGGTAAATTATGCTGTATATATGACCGGATTTGCCTGGCAGCATCAATTGGCCGTTGGCCGCCGGCGAGCCGCACATTCATTTTTGCAGTAGCTGTGGAGGAAACACTATTATTGAATCCGGCACCTGTATGCCCGGCGATCAATGTTGTGATCACTATAGATGGCCTGATGGTTGTTCTTTCGTAATTACTAAAGCCCGGCTCACCATGACTCGATGTAGCACCGGAGTCGGCAAGCAAAGATTCATCAGGAGGACCTGATTTTTGCATGAAATTTCTTTCATTATTTTTTATTGGAACTACTTGGTTATAGAAACCCGGAACAATAATTTTTCCAGTACTATCGTGCATTCCGGCCAGGAGTTTACTCATCACAGAAGACGGATCATAAACCATCCCTCCATACGTTCCTGAATGCAATTCTTTTCCCCCGTTTGTAATTGTTAGCGCTGCATTGAAAGAACCGCGAAGAGAATAAGTGATCGCCGGTTGATCGGCACCCAGCATTTTACTATCGGAAACTATCACTGCATCACTCTGAAGCAGGTTGCGATTGGTTTTTATGAATGGTCCGAGGTTTTTGCTGCCAGTTTCTTCTTCTCCTTCGTAAATACATTTAATATTTATCCGGTACTGGTCCTTGCGTTTCAACATGTATTCAATTGCCTTTAATTGAATCCACACCTGCCCTTTATCATCAGATGCTCCGCGTGCATATATATAGTTGTCCCGGGTTACAGGATTGCATGGTGGAGATTTCCATTTTGCGAACGGACCACCAGGCTGCACCTCATAATGACCGTAAAAAAGTATTGTTTTGTTAGAGGGATCAGTTTTCTGTTCACCATAAATGATAGGATGGCCAGGTGTTGAAATGATCTTTACAGTAGATAAACCTGCTTCTTTCATTTTTTTTGCCAACCATTTTGCACAATGCCCTACGTCGGATGTATGGGCAGGGTCCGAAGCAATGCTGGGAAAACGAAGGAAGGTTTTGTAATCTTCCATCATTTTGGGTGAAACAGGATTTGCCGGTATTGCCCTAGGAGTAAGCATAAAAAAGCTACAGGTTCAATTCTGCCATTATTTCTTTTAAAACAGAAGACGTTCTGCGAAATGATAATGGAACTATTGCATCAGCATATTTTGGATCGTTTTGGATCTTTCTTTTAAAATTTTCCAAGGCGTTTTTCCATTGTTGCGTTCCTTCTGTAAGGCCAGCGAGAGCCCTGGTTAATTCACTGTGCATTTTTAAATGTTCATTACGCGATAACAAAACAATGTTATCGTTGGAATTGGAGTGTTCTTTAAAATGGTGAGCAAACTGCAGTGGAACGACATGGTGAATTTCACAACCGCAATTACAGGTTCTGTCTCTTTCATTTTTCAGTTTGCATTTATTTGCCCAGCCCGAAATCCTGTTCCTCCCTCTTCTTGCCTGGGAGCGTAGCGCTGCTTTTTTCCCGGCATTTAACTCAAATACTACCGGCAGACCTGTTTCAAGCATGAGTTCTTCCATCATTGTTGGAAGGATCTTTTTTTGCAAACAGGATTTGCATTGACAATCATGTTTTGATGCACATCTGTTATTATGTAAGGCAGCATTCACGATTTGAAATTTTTAATGGTAAAAAAATCAGGACCATCCTTTCTTTTTCAGATGCGGATATAGTGGAATGATCTTGGCGCCAGGCAAAATTTTCCTTTCTTTTCGCAGGGGCCTTTTGTTTATTACTGTGAATATGAAAGCGAATATTTTTTTGAGCAGGCGCATGATGATCCCGGTTTTAGAGAGCAGCAGTATTTAATAATTTAAACACTGCTGCCTTTGTATTCATTAAGCACGACGTTGACGTAATCTTTCATCACTGATCCTTCTCTGGATCAAGACGGATGGTTGAATGGTCCTGGTTACACTTCCCGAACTACTTGCATCGGCAGATAGATCAACGCCGGTAACTGTTCGGTATCCGTGAATGTATTTCTGGATATTGTCGCGGAATGCCATTGCCCAGTTAGCTGCGGAAAAGACTGGCATATGTGCATCGCTCCAGTTGCCATACCGGATTGATAATAATATTTTCTCGCCGTGTATTGCCAGGTCGTAGAAGTAGGTGATGCTGGTAGTTCCCCAACCCATCATGTTTCGAATGGTATCTATCCGGTCCATCCATTGTTCAGGATAGGGAACCATTGGACGGCCTCCCAGGAACACACGCGTTTCATCTCTTGAAATAATATACTGCGTCATCATCATTTCATTACGTGCGGTCCATGTTAGATTGCCGTAAGCGTTGTGATTTCCCTCCGCTAATAAAAGATGTACTTCTTTGAGGCTGTTTAAAACAGGAAATGCATCTGCAATTCGAGTGGTATCATCAGCTTCTTTGAAAAAGATTGACGTGGTTGTAAGTAAGTTATGGAAAGCTTCAAGAAACTTTAACCTGGAATCGGCAGGGGTCATAGCCGGAACAGCACGGCCCGATAATGTCAATCCATATTCATGATCATATTCTCTTAACCGGCGCGGTAATGATAAACGATGTTGCTCATCCTGAATGAACCCCCAGAGTATATGATTCAATCTCCGGAGCGGACTAAGATCAAACCTTGCCAGCTGGCCTAAATTGCCGTTATCGATATTTTGAAATCTTAATGCGATGAGGTTCATCGCCTGCATGAGCATGCCTTGTTCCATCCAATAACTCCAGATCAGTTCAATAAAAAACGGGGTCTTTAAACGACTGTCAATATCTTCTTTTGAATCTGAGTCGTCATCAGCAAATTCGGTGTATTCTTCTCTTATATCTTTGAGTGTATCGGAGATGTGCTCATAATAGGGGAGCGCATTATATCCACTCATATACCCTTTCACTTCATCCTGGTTCAAAGCTGATTTAGCCAGCATATAAAGCTCTGTTCCGAATTTTAACAGGTTGTACTCCTGTCCGCCAAGAAATACGGAAGCCTTTCTTGTCCGGCCGATGTTGAGGCTATCCTTCGAGTTATCAAATTTGAAGTCTACCTCTGACTTGAAGTCGAGTAGCCTGGAAATAAAAAGGGAATAATCTTTAAAGTCCAGGCTCCTTTTTGATATGGCGTCCCAAAGTTCCCGGTCAATCGTATCCTCAAATCCCGGACGGGCCAGTCGTACTAAAGTGGCTTCCGCGTTTGATGCGATCTCAAAATCAAGTGTGGCCCAGGGGTCGTTAGTGAGCACTTTATCTAAATTATCCACCGCAAAGATTGTTAAACTATAGGTTCCGATCGTCAGCGCTCCCATTGGCAGATCGGTATGGAATTCCCGTTGATTCTTTGCGGGTTCAATTTCCCAGAAAAAACTATTATTTCTATACAATACAAAATGCTTGGGTATTTTATCTGCGGCCACTTTTTCCGATACCCTTAAATGGATATGTATTTCTTTTTCTTTCACTACCGGGAATACAGTAAGCAAGCCCTCTTTTTTTATCTCTGTGCTTACCTCGCCAATGTTTTTTATTATCGGTTTAATCTTTGCCATATAATTCTGTTTAGTTATTAACCAATTGTTTTAATTCTTTATAGATATGCGGTAATTCCCGCTTCATCCTGTTCTCTGAATTGAGTACGGCCCAGTTGCTTAACCATTTACTTAGCAACTCACTTTCTTTAGCTGCCTCGATCGTTGCATCTGCTCTTGCCTGCCCGATCACCGCGAACACCAGTGTAGGTCTTGCCTTACTGATCTCATCCGGTGAAAACCGCCACAGGTTAAAAAGATGCTGCAATTGCGCCGGTTGCCGCTCATTGGCCGGAAATACTTCCATGAGCTTTTTTCCTTTCAATGTAACCGGCCTGTGATTGATGACCAGTTGAACAAACTCGGGCATTGCTGATTCCAGCTCCTTCATCAGGAACCTGGTGGTTTGATGTGCTTCCGAATCGGGATACATTCTTTCCCATAATGCTTCATATCGCGTCCATTGTGCATGCGGGTAAAGTGCCTTGCCAAACGCTAAACTCAATTTCACCCTGATCCATGGAAATGGGTGCGGGTCATTGAGATTAACACGAAAAACAAAATACTTTGGAAGACTTACTACGCCCATCAGGCCGAGTGTTGCCCCAATTCCTAAGAATGAAG
>DASVNY010000836.1:0-1682 GCA_036383615.1 Chitinophagaceae bacterium | reverse complement strand
TCTGCTTAATATTGAAAATATTACTCACTTGCAACACCCATACTGCGTAAGATTTTGGATCTTTTTTTCCAATAAACGGAAGATAGTTAATAGCAAAACTCACATTATGATAATCAGGGATAGTGCCGCGGTCATTGAATTTATATGCTGTTCCGTCATAGCTGATATTATAATAAGGCCGGCCGCTTGAATAGTTATAAGCCGCATTCAAATTCATTTTCCATTTCTGCACAAATTTCTTGGCCACCACTGAGGCAGTATGTTTTGCTGCAAAATTGGGTGTAATCGCAAACGGGAAATTTAGGAAATCACGTTTGGTATCGAGGTATGAATAGGATATCCAGTAATCAAGATTTTTGATCGTTTTCTTATCTCTCCAGAAAAATTCAATTCCTTTAGCGTCGCCAAACCCATCATTACTCACTGCCGACTCCCTATTGTTCACAAAATCTGTTTTCACAAGCCTGTCATACTTTTTATAGAATATTTCTGTACGGAAAGATTGCTGTGGCACCACTTTTTGAAATTGAATGATATAATGCGTGGCCTTCATAAAATTGAGCGGGCTTGCAGAAGGCAGGTATTTTCTCTCCGGGTTTTGATAAAAAATTCCATACGCCACTGACGCCTGTGAACCTTTGCCAAGTTTGTAGGCCAATGATAAACGGGGAGCAAAATTTACTTTATCAAGCAAGGTAGAATGTTCGAGTCTTGTTCCAATTTTAGCGGCCATGTAATTGGTGATGTAAATGTCTGCTTCTGCAAACAGCGACTTAATATGTTCCTTTAAATTGTTTGGATATTTATCTCCTGTGTAACGGGTAAAAACCGACCTGTCATCACTGTAATTATATTCAGTGCCAAAACGGGTGGCGCTAAGACCCTTCAGTTTTTTTTCAAACACCAGTTTGGCATTGAAAAAATTCCCTTTTGTATCAACAGTAAACTTTTTGTCTTCCAGTCCCGCCAACTCAACATCATTTTTCGTATCATCCTGCATGGAACTTTCTATATCATCTTTATTATTAGTGTAGGAAACACCGCTTGTCATTTTCCATCCATTGCCTAAACTCTCTCTCCAATTTAGGTTATGATACATATTGGTATTACCAATAGAAAACCTATCATAATAACCCAACGAATCAATGCTGGGAGAAGTAAAGGCAAGCTTGTTGCTACTGAAGTAGCCATAATACTTCAGCATCCCCGTTCTTGATGTCTTGATCCTGAAATTCGCATCCGCATTATGATAGGCCGGCACTTTTGAATAATCCTGTTTTTGCTTAATAACGGCAAATGCCAAAGCGAGGTTAGTATATCCATAGCTAACTCCCCATGACGATTTTTTATTTTTTGATAATTCCTGGTAGCCGCCGCTGATACCCAATACAGATATACCGAGATTAGCTGTTGTTCTTTCAGGCAGGTCGATAGATTCTAATATCAATGCAGATGAAAGTGCTTGTCCGTATAATGCTGAGTAACCACCGGTGCTGAATACAGTTCCCTTAAAAATAAATGGAGAAAAGCGGCTGAATTGCGCAATATTGGGAACACTGCTATAAAAGAAATTATTTACGAGTGTGCCATCGATAAATGTTTTTGTTTCGGCAGCGGTTCCACCTCTTACAAACAATCCTTCGCTCTCTCCCACTTGCTGAGCGCCGGGTAATGTTTTCAGG
>DASVNY010000835.1:0-2517 GCA_036383615.1 Chitinophagaceae bacterium | reverse complement strand
AATTAGTGCCCAGAACTGGATTCGAACCAGCACACCCTTTCGGGCGCCACCACCTCAAAGTGGTGCGTCTACCAATTTCGCCACCCGGGCAACACCATTTGGGAGTGCAAATGTAAGGGGATTATTTTTTTCAATACAATTCTGAAAGTCGTTCCTTTTCCTACTTCGGATTGCTTTACGAAGATTTGGCCTTTATGATATTGCTGAATGATCCGTTTGGAAAGACTTAAGCCAAGACCCCAGCCTCTTTTCTTCGTTGTAAACCCGGGTTTAAAAACCTGGCCAATGTTCTGGCTGGCGATACCTTTCCCGGTATCTGTTACATCAACAATGACCATGTTCTCTGCATTTTGAATAGAAATGCTGATCGAACCTTTGCCTTCCATCGCATCCAATGCATTCTTGAGCAGGTTTTCAATCACCCAATCAAACAAAGGCGCCGATATTTTAGCAGGTATGGAAGATGCACCATTCGTATTTAAAGAAAACCTGACCGTTCCCGGGGATCTTTTCTTGATATAATCAACCATACTGCTTATCTGTTTCACAATATCAAGCTCCTCCAATTGAGGTGAGCTGCCGATCTTTCCAAAACGATCAGATACCAACCGCAAACGACCTACATCCTTTTCAAGCTCCTGCACGATCTTTTGATTCTCGGGTCTTTCTTTCAACATTTCGACCCAACCCTCCAATGACGAAACAGGTGTTCCTAATTGATGCGCCGTTTCTTTCGCCATTCCGGCCCACACCTGGTTTTGAACGGACCGGTAGCTGCTACGCAGGGCCAGTAAAGTAACAATGATAAACAGGGTCACTATGAATAATTGCACTAATGGATAATACCTGACTTCTTTAAGCAATTTTGATTCGCCATAATAATAGCGGTTCCTTTTTGTCGGGTCCCGGGGATCAACCCACTCAATGGGTGGGTTCTGGGATTTGAATTCCTTCATCTTCTTTTCAACAAAGGAAACATTCAATGATTTTACTGAATCAAGATTCTTATGTTCAATGACGCTGTCTTTTTCGTTTGTTTGAATGATGGGAATGTCATCATTCTCGGAAACGATCTTAAAAGGAAGTCTTGTATCAGCAATCGAAGGATCAAGGATCGAATTACTGGCCTCTATCCATTGTTCTACTTTTTTCTTTTCGTCTTTGGCGATCTTATGAGCAAGATAGCGGGAATAAAAAATAGTGCCCGTCACGATACTGATTGCAATAATAGCCAGGCCTGTTCGCCAGTTGATCAGTTGCTGAAACATGCTCCAATTTAATAAGTATAAATATCCTTCCCTTATTTTTGAGTAAATATTTTACAGGCATTGAGTCTCTCACCAAAAATTGCTGTCGTTATCCTCAATTGGAATGGGAAAAAATTCCTTGAGCAGTTCCTTCCATCTGTAGTTACTTTCTCTGTCACAAATGCTGAAATAATCGTTGCTGACAATGGTTCGACAGATGATTCAGTTGCTTTTATTGAACAGGCCTACGCAACCGTCCGGGTGATTCGTCTTAATCAAAACTATGGCTTTGCAAAAGGCTATAATGAAGCATTGAAGCAAATCCAAGCTGATTATTATGTATTGCTGAATTCTGATGTGGAAGTGACAAAAGACTGGCTATTACCAATGACAGCTTTACTAAACGCTGATGCAGGTATTGCGGCTTGCCAACCTAAAATATTATCCTATCAGCATAAAAATATGTTTGAATATGCCGGCGCTGCCGGTGGTTGGATAGATAAATACGGGTATCCATTTGCGAAGGGAAGAATATTTGATGTTTGCGAAGAAGATAACGGGCAATATGACCAGGCTGAGCCGATCTTTTGGGCAAGCGGCGCTGCATTGTTTATCCGCTCTGCCGTTTTTCATGAGGTGGGTGGCTTTGATGAATTCTTTTTTGCACACCAGGAAGAAATTGACCTGTGCTGGCGGATACAATTAGCCGGTCACAAGATATACGCATGTCCAACATCGGTGGTTTATCATATTGGCGGCGGAACATTACCAAAAGGCAATTCAAAAAAAACCTGGTTGAATTTTCGTAACAACCGTATCATGTTATCCAAAAATCTTCCCTGGCAAAGAAAACTATGGGTGATGCCATTTCGCAATTTGCTGGATGCGGTATCAGCCTGGAAAGGTTTACTTAGTGGTGATACCGGTTATTTTGTTGCAGTGATAAAAGCGCATGTTTCATTTGTCAAATGGTGGTTTTTTCAGAAAAAGAAAAGTGTTTTCCCTGCAAAAAAAGCAGGCCCCGTTGCAGGTATGTTATGGAAGAATGTTGCCTGGCTTCATTTTGCCAAAAAGCAAAGCACGTTTACTGAAATTGTTGGAAAAACAAAGTGAATATTTATACCGAACCCTTATTTTTGCAGCACAAAATTTTGCTATGAGCACATCTCATGAATATCAGCAAGAACTGAAAAAAGTACAGGACAGGGACTTTACACACAGTTGGGTTTCTTCATCCGGCTTCCTGTTCTACCTGCAAATTGCCTGCGTC
>DASVNY010000834.1:0-2245 GCA_036383615.1 Chitinophagaceae bacterium | reverse complement strand
TGCAATGATTGAAAATGAAAATCTTTTACAACACCCACCACGGTATAAACATGAGGCGTTCCATCGAGGGCATTAAATAAACCATCGGGGCTGGTGAGCCTTGCTCCAATGGGTTCTTTCAAACCAAATTCTGCAACAGCTTTTTCATTCAACACGATAGCCAGCGAATCCGTTGAAAGATCTTTAGAGAAAAATCTTCCCTTCGCCATTTCAAGTCCAAGCGTTTTTGCATAATTGTGATCGGTGATAATGCCCCGGCCCGTTACCTGGTCCTTTGATGCCTGCACCTGGAATGTAACACCGAAGAAATTACCCTGCCCCGGCAATGCACTGGTGCCGCTCACTTCTTCTACACCTGCAACCTTCGCCATCTCATCCCGGAATGCTATACTTTGCCCGCCTAAAACGCCGGTTTGCTCCACTGCTATTATATGATCTTTCCGGAATCCCAATCTTTCTCCTAACATATAATCCATTTGTCTATTCACAACGACAGTAGCAACTATCAATGTTACAGAGATAGCAAATTGAAACACCACAAGACCATTCCGAAGTATCAACCCGTATCGTTGTGATTTGAACTTACCTTTTAAAACAAGTATGGGTTTAAATGATGAAAGCACAAATGCGGGATAAAGCCCGGCGAGCAACCCAACTATGATAGTGAACCCAAGTATATACGCAATATATAATGGCGTAAAAAAGTTGACCACTGAAAGATCCTTTCCCGTTAATTGATTAAACAGCGGAAGCAATAAAGCGATCAGCCCGATAGCGATTATGCTGCTGATAAAAGAAACCATTACAGACTCTAATAAAAACTGGCTGATCAATGCTTTTCTTTCGGAGCCAAACGTTTTACGAATGCCTACTTCTTTTGCTCTTTCAACTGAACGTGCCGTAGAAAGATTAATAAAATTGATACAGGCCAATCCCAAAATGAAAATAGCAACGATGCTGAAAATATAAACCGTCGTTAAGCTACCGTTTGGTTTTAACTCAGCCTCGAGGTGTGAAATAAGATGGATCTTTTGCAATGGCTGCAGGTAATAGTGATAGCCATTACCGCTTTTCTGAAACTCATCAATGCTTTGCCCAAAAGCCTGTTGCACTGCTCCAGCCACATATTTTTTAATGATGTTGGGAAATTTTGCCTCCAGCGCTTCAGCTGATGCCTGTGGATTTAGCAGGAAATATGTATGCGCTGCAAAACTGATATAGTTAAGCTGCCGTGCAAATTCAAACCCGGTAGTAGAGATGAGCATATTAAAATCGAAATGGGAATTGTCGGGCCAATCTTCACAAACCGCAGTTACTTCAAAAACATCCGGCACATTATTATTGCCGTCGGTCTCAAATGTTTTTCCAATAGCGTTGTCAACCGAACCATAGTATCTTGTGGCGGTAGTTTTATTCAGTACAACCGTATTGGGGCGCATCAATGCTTTACCCGCATCGCCTTTTAGCATCACAGCGCTAAAAACACGGAAGAAGTTGGAATCAACAGCTATCACGTTCTTTTCTTCAAACTGTTTATCGCCGATCCTTAAATTAAAATTACCGCCCCCAAAATTGAAAAGTCTTGTGCTCTCCAGCACTTCCGGGTATTCGGCTTTCACAGCAGCGCCGATAGATTGCGGAATGATGGAATAAGAAGTAGAACGGCCCGGGTACTTCCTGTCAAGCACCATCCGGTAAATATTATCGCCGTTGGCATGCTGACGATCATAACCCAATTCGCTACGCACAAATAACACGATCAGCAGGCAGGCCGCCATGCCGCTGGCAAGCCCAAGAATATTGATCGTGGTATAAACTTTTCGCTTTAGCAAATTACGCAGCGCTACTTTAAAATAATTTCTGAACATAGTTTATCTTTTCAGTTGTGAACGATCAGTATTGCTAAAAGAGCTTTATCAAAGAGAGTTGCTATTCACTACTCACCATTGACAATTCATTATTCTGTTCGCAATGATTTCACTGGATTGGCGATCGCCGCTTTGATCGATTGAAAACTGACGGTCAGCAAAGCAACGAGCAGTATAGAAACAAACGGTATAATAAAATAGGCCCAATGCAGGTCGGTACGAAAAGCATAACCCTGCAACCAGTTTGAAATGGTTAGCCATGATAGCGGTACGGCTATAACAAAAGCGATCAGCAGTAATACCGCAAACTCCTGGTATAACAATTTTAATATCCTCGCTACAGAAGCGCCCAACACTTTCCTGATGCCGATCTCCTT
>DASVNY010000833.1:0-2099 GCA_036383615.1 Chitinophagaceae bacterium | reverse complement strand
CTACCATTTCATATTGCAGGGGCGTGTTGGCGGCTGCAAAGATTTTCAACACAGCATCCATTATTTCAGGCCCAATTCCATCCCCTTTGGCTACAGCTATCTTCATATAAAAAATTGGTTGTAAGTGAGAATCGAATGCTCGCAAAATTACGATATGGTATTTATCCTACTCCATTAAATATTAATCAAGGTTTTTCTCTTACAGGTTTTTCTTACTTTTACGAAAATTCGTCGGCATGATCAGCATGATCTCAGAGGGTGTGAAAGTATCTGTAGAAACGTTTTATCAACCCGATTACAGCAATCCGCTGCAATCGGAATTCATGTTTGCCTACCGTATCAATATTGAGAACAGGAACTCTTTTCCTGTAAAATTGCACCGCCGCCACTGGAAAATATTTGACAGCAATGGCATTTACCGCGATGTGGAAGGTGAAGGTGTGGTGGGTGTTCAGCCTACTTTACAACCCGGCGAAAATTATCAGTATGTAAGCGGCTGTAATTTGCGCACCGAAATGGGTCGTATGCAGGGCACTTATGAAATGGAGAACCTGCACAGCAAAACAAAATTCGAAGTGAATATCCCTTCCTTTGAAATGTTCGTCCCTTTCAAAGGAAACTGATCCCCTTTTACATTTTACATCTTACATTTTTCACTTCGGCTTATACTTAGCCTCATTAAATAATTTCTTTGCTTCTGTTTTCATCACATCCTCTACTTTCATGTCAGGGTTTTTATCAGCATACTTTTTCACTATCTGCCAGCCGATCCACTGACCCATATTGCCGGGTGATAGCTCCTGCGAAAACCCTTGTGTAAATGGCCCTTCACCAATATAAGTTTGAATAGTAGCCTGGTTGATCGAATAAAGATCTTCATGCTTTACAATATAACTCCAGATCAATCCTTCGTTTGCATTGCACCAATCCAGTTGTTGCTGCGTGTAACCTGTCTTTATCGAATCTGCTGCAAAGGGCATGATCTTATCAAGCAGCCACCAGCGTTTTCCTTTCTCCACCATTTGTTCCACCAATGATTTGTCCTCGCTTTTATCAGGGAAAAGATCATCAATGATCAATTGCATAGCATCCGGTACAATATATTCTTTACTAAACCTTCGGCTGCGGTAAGTGGGCGCTACATTCTCTACAAAAAATGGATCGCTGTAAACAGAAAAATGCTGGCCCAAATAAAATTGCAGGCTAATACCCAGGAAATCGGGGCTCAGAAAATCCGGCGTAGGCCCATTACTTCCCTGTGCCAATGCATCAACAGGACCAACGATGGTTATGATCTTTGGTTCTTTATACTTGGGGAAATAATACTTCACAAACTTAAAGGCCTGCTCAAATTCTTTTTGCAATGCATCTGTATTCTTAAAAACATCTGCGACGGTATCTTTAATAGACCTGCTGAGTCGTAAAAAATGTTGAACTCCCCCTAATGTGTTTTCAGAATCAAGTCCCAATATATTCTGCAGGAAGATTGTTATCAGCTCTGGATATTTAGCGGAAAGAAAGGACAGTTCCTGGCTGATCCTATTAGTGTCAATGGCAAAGAAATCACGGTCAAACCTTTCTATCCTGACATCGGCTTTGATACCGGAAATGTCCGGTGTATCCTTTTTGTTCTTACAGGAAATAAAGCTGACCAACAGCAGGAAGACAATGGCTTTTTTCATAGTCATGGTTAACGAAGACCAATTTAAAATGTTGCGCTAAAATAGTTATAAAGTCGGGAAGACGGAGGAGACGGAAAGTCGGAGAAGACCGAAAGTCGGAAAGTCAGAAAGAAAGCTCGATTATTGGAATTTCCTGGCTGACTTCCGGTCTTCCCCGTCTTCCGGTCTTTCCGACTTTCTAACTAATTTCGTCCTATGAAGATCGCTTTAGCGCAGCAAAACTATCATATCGGCAATTTCGAAAGCAATACCAGCAAGATCATTGAAGGAATAAAGTGGGCAAAGCAGCAGGGTGCTGACCTGGTAATGTTTTCCGAGCTTTCCGTTTGCGGCTATGCTCCCCGTGATTTCCTCGAATTTGAAGACTTCATCAACAGGTGTTATGCAGCAGTTGATATTATCAGGGAGCATGCTGAT
>DASVNY010000832.1:0-3024 GCA_036383615.1 Chitinophagaceae bacterium | reverse complement strand
ATGTTCCTTCTCCTTTATGCATCATTGCATCCAGCTTCTCCAATAATCCAAAGCGGGCAAAGCCGGTAACCTTGATACTCATAAAAGGAGTATTGGGCTGTGTGGCTGCATAATTGATCACGCGGATAAATTCATCTGTAGAATGATCAAAGCCCTGTTCGCCATCATCACCACCCTCTACACCATAATCAAGTATCACTTTTACGTTGTACCCGCCAAGCTTTTTTCCAACAATGGCGGTCTGTTCCAATGTTTCTCCACCTACAAATTGAGCGAAGATCGTTTTGCGAATAATTCCCTTTATCGGCAGGCCCACTCTTATTGCCCAGGGTGTGAGCCTTGTGCCGATCTTAACAAGCCAGGCCTGGCCCATTGAGGCAAAAAGAAATTTTGCTTTACGTAGTTGTTTATCCGTTTTGTATTCAAAGGCGAATTCTGTGTTATCAAAGGAGATCTTTGGGTCTATCGGCATATATAGCAAGTCTGAAGATTGGGCAAAAATAGCTTAAACAGCTAATAAAAAGCATGCGTGTAAGACATAGGCGTGTACCCGTTTCAGATTTTGGGCAGTATTTGGCCCAGTGCTGGGCCCTCCCACGGCCAGCGCCTCCCCCACCACCACCTACCAATTTCTTCTCAAACAAATGCTCTCCTTATCAGCAGCATCTGCCGATTATACGAATAAGAGGATAGTCGTGATACGGTTCTCGGTTTCTGCCACCGCTTCACCGTAACACATAATAGTTATCATAGGAGCCTGATTAATTAATCATCACAAATATCATATCTCACCTCAAGTAAAACAAAGGGAAAAACACCAAAGAATTATCGTTTTTTTCTGCCATAAAAACCACAAAACCTCTTTGCTATTTCAAACCCAATAGCTATGAGTGATGCACGCTAAGACATAAAACCTCCGCTCATAACTATGCGCGTGCGTATCTTTGCAAAAATTTTCGGTATGCAAGGAAAAAAATCAGGCGATAGCGTTACGATCATGACAGAATTGGTGTTGCCCAACGACACAAACGTATTTGGCAATCTTATGGGTGGACGATTAATGTACTGGATGGATATTGCAGCTGCCCTCGCCGCTATGAAACATTGCAGCACACCGGTGGTAACAGCATCGGTTGACAATATTTCTTTTGAAAACCCTATCAAGCTTGGCAACGTAGTGCATATTGAAGCAAAAGTGACAAGAGCTTTTAATACTTCCATGGAAGTTCACCTGAAAGTATGGGGCGAAGATCTTACACAGCAATATAAATACAAAAGCAACGAAGCCTATTACACATTCGTTGCGCTTGATCCCAACCGCAGGCCAAGAGTCGTTCCCCAACTGATCGTGGAAACGGAAGAAGAAAGAAAATTATTTGATGGCGCATTAAGAAGAAGGCAATTAAGATTGATCCTTGGTGGCAAATTGAAACCCGACGATGCTACCGAGTTGAAAGCACTTTTTATTAATTAAGGCCGGAAGACGGAAAGTCGGGAAGACGAAAAGTCCGGAAGAAAGGAAGTCTGGGAGAAACGATCCTGGCTGCAACTTTCGGTCTTTCTGACTTTCTGACTCCTGACTTCCCGACTATTTATCAATCGTTTGCCAATGATGTTTTCCCATCAGCATGTATTTCTTGCTTTGCTCGATACTATCCATGATCTGTGCTAAAATATCTTCAGCAGGAGCATCATAATTTATTTTCAACGGTTCTTTGAATGTAACCGAAAGTATAGAACCCTTCTTTTTAAACTTCAATCCTTTTTTGTTAAACGCTCTCCAGAAGCCGCTGATCACAACCGGAACAACAATTGGTTTTATTTGCCGGATGATAACCGCCGTTCCTTTTCGTCCCGGTGCAAAAGGCTTTGTTGTTCCCTGTGGAAAAGTGATCACCCAGTTTTTCTCCAGGGCCCTTGTTATTTTTCTTGTATCAGAAGGATCCAACCCCTTACGCACTTCTTTTCCTTCCGTTCTCCATGTTCGCTTTACCGTTAGCCCACCGGCCAATAAAAATAACCGGCTGATAAAACTTCCCTTCATTGTTTCTTCCGCAGCTACATAATTTACCCTGGTGAATGGATTCAATAAATAATAAGGAATGCCGAGCTTGTTACTCTTCCCCCATTTTACCGCGCAAAAAATATGAAGGAAAGTGATCACATCTGCAAAATAGGTTTGATGATTGCTCACAAACAAAACTCTTTCCCGCGGAAGATCCTTTATGTGTTCTGTTCCTGATATCTTCAGCTTGTTGATGATAGCGATTCCAGGGTAGGAGAATAAGCCTACAAAAAAATAAACGATCTTTCTTACAGGGTGAAAATTTTGTAATCGTTTACCAATAGATTCCATACAATTTGTTTTGCCGGCAATAAAGACCCAAATTAAGCAATTGTAAGAAAAGGGCTCTTAGACAAGAGCCCTTTTTAACTAATCAACCTTGAACAAATGTATATTCTACCTTCTTTATTGTTTTATTATTTGTGCCCGGTTATCACAATCTTTTCAACAGATGTTTCTCTTGTCTCAAGTGAAATCGTTCTGACATAGTAAACACCCGTTTGGAGATTGCTGACCTGTATCGTGTTGCCATTGGTAATGGTCCAGCGATTAAGCACGCGACCACTCATATCGCTTAATGTAGCATCTCTTATACCTGCTCTATCCGGGAATACTATATTAATCCTTCCATCTGAGCTTGGATTAGGATAAACAATCATACCGAGACTTTGTCCATCAGCCCTCACAGTACGTATTTCACTTAGCCTTGTCTTTCCATCCATGTCGATTTGCTGAATACGGTACTGTACGATCGTTCTGCCCACATTCATATCATTATAACTATAAACCAGTGGGGAACTACTATTGCCTCCTTCCGCTTGTGAACTGATGAAAACAACGTCCTGCCATTTGTTGCCCCCTGCATTCCGTTGCAACACGAAGCCCCTGTTATTTATTTCTGTAGCTGTTTCCCATTTTAATTGCGCATTGGATCCATTCATTCGTCTTGCTGTAAATGA
>DASVNY010000831.1:0-5033 GCA_036383615.1 Chitinophagaceae bacterium | reverse complement strand
CTTTCCAAATGGAAAAACTAACCCCATTCAAAATTGAATTATGAGAAAATCATTATACGCTGTTGCAGGATTGATGATCATCCTTGCATCCTGTAAGACTTCTTATTTTACAGCAAAAGATAAAAAAACAGTTAATCGAGTAGCTGACTGGCAAATAAAAAATTATAGCGATACCCTAGCTCCTGTAACCGGTTGGGTGCATGCCGCCCTGTATCGCGGTATGGTAGAATGGGCAAACTCTACGCAGTCGGAAAAAATATACAAGTTCCTTTATCAAATTGGGGAGCAGCAAAATTGGGGCATGATGCCCGAACGGGTGTATGACGCGGATGATGTGTGTGTGGGTCAAACTTATTTTCGTTTGTATGATAAGTATGGAAAAGAGGAAATGATCACTAAAGTGAAGGACCGCATTGACTATATCATAGCGAATCCTGATACAAACCCGTTGATCACCAAAGAAGGAAAATATTATCGCAACCGCTGGGGATGGTGCGATGCACTTTTTATGGCGCCGCCGGTGTATGCACGTCTTTCTTTAAAAACAGGAGATAATAAATACCTCGACTTTTGCTTTTCTGAGTATAAAGTAACTACCGATTCTTTATATGACCGTGACCGGAAATTATTTTACCGTGACCTGCGCTTAGTGAACAACCGAGATGCAAAAGGTGAAAAGATCTTTTGGGGACGTGGTAACGGATGGGTGTATGCAGGATTAGCTTTGATGCTTGATATTGTTCCTGCTTCTCATCCGAGCTATAACTATTATAAAACACTTTATCTCGAAATGACGGATGCTATCGTGAAAAGCCAGGATGCCAATGGAGCATGGCATAGCAGCTTGTTTGATGTTGCCACTTACCCTCAACCGGAGAATAGTGCTTCAGGTTTCTTTGTGTATGGACTAAGCTGGGGATTGAACAATAATCTTATTACTGATGCCACTTACCGCCAGGCAGCTATAAAAGGATGGAGATCCTTACAACAATATGTTCACCCGGATGGAAAGCTCGGTTATGTGCAGCCGATAGGCCATGCACCAAGAGATATTACATTTGATATGACCGCTCCTTATGGTATCGGCGCCTATCTTTTAGCCGCGACCGAAATGAGGAAGATGGCAGCAAAAAAGACTAAATGAGCCGTATTAGCAGGAACATCAGCGTTCCTGCTATTTGTTTATACAATTTTGTGAACCAGCAACTTATTCCATCAGAACTGTTAAAAAAGGAAGCAAAACATTTTTACGAAAACGATTCCGTAAATTGCAGCCGTGTTGTTTGATAAACACTGGTTCTGATTATGAATAATGTCACCCTCAAAAGACTTGCTAAGGAATTAAACCTTGCGCCTTCCACCGTTTCCCGTTCATTAAGGGATAGCCATGAAATAAGCCAGGAAACAAAGGACCGTGTAAGGGCCCTTGCAGCAAAGCTCGATTTTCAGCCCAACCCACATGCGAGCAGTTTAAGAAAGAACAAGAGCAAAACGATCGCTGTTATTGTACCCGAAATACAAAACAACTTCTTTTCACAGGTAATGAGCGGCGTTGAAGAAGTGGCACAGCAAAAAGGTTATCACATACTGATCTATCTCACGCATGAAAATAATCAGCGTGAATCTGAGATATTGCATTTGCTAAAGAATGGCAGGGTCGAAGGCGTGATGATCTCTGTTTCCAACACAACCAAAAGTTTCGAACATCTTGAAGCCTGCCGCGAAGCAAATATTCCTTTGATCTTTTTTGACAGGGTCTATGATGGCATGGACGTTCCCTGCGTTACAACGGATGATACTGAAGCGTCATTCCTGGCAACGGAGCATTTAATAAAAAACGGTTGTAAGAAAATTGCATTCCTGTCAATGTCGGAAAGTCTTTCTATCAGTTGCCGCAGAAAATCCGGTTATCTCAATGCATTGACAAAACATGGAATGCAGGATACCCAGGTTACAGTAGAATGTGGACCCGACGATGAATCAAACCGGCAAAAGATAAGAGTATTGTTGCAGTCCGATCAGCGACCTGATGGTATTTTCGCAGCTGTTGAAAAATTTGCCGTTAACTCCTATGAAGTTTGTCGTGAATTAAAACTGGAGATACCAGGACAGGTGCAGGTGATCAGTTTTTCCAATCTTTCAGCTGCCGCATTATTTGACCCCCCACTTTCAACGATTGTTCAACCAGCCTATGATATCGGCCGTGAATCAGCCGCTGTTTTGTGCAAGATCATTGACAATAAAAAACTTTTTGAAGCTGAAAAGAAGATCGTTCTTCCTTCTGAAATTGTTATCAGGGCTTCCACAAAAAGCCAGGGAAAATAAATAGAACGGTGATGGAGTTACGCCATTTTCATTAAAGAAGTATTCTCAAGCGTCTTTACAGGTCCATGCGTGATTAATTCTTCCAGCTTTGCACTCACTGCTGCTGTAAACCCGGGAAGCTGGTTCAGGTCCGTTTCCCAAAAATCATTATCGGCAAGTATTTTTTCTACGGTTTTCGTAACAGACTGCAATTTCCAACTGTCATAAAACCTCCTGGCATGAACATCATTGATCAGGTATTCTTCTCCATTATGATTACCATAAAAAGCATTATCTGTTTTCCGAACCGGTTTCATAAATAATAAAAATGCTGCAACACCCAATGTCATGAGTTCAGGAGCATCAGTACTCTTTTTATAATGCTGAACCAATAGCGGCACTATTCTTTGTTTGATCTTTGAACTGTATTGAGCCGTTATGCTTATCCAGTTATGCTTTATAAATGAATTGCTAAAACGGTCAATTAATTTATTGCTGAAATCCTGTACAGCTTCCGTTTCAACAGGATAAGGTATTGAAGGCCCGATCTCATGCTGCATGACCCCTTTGATAAATGCGGCGAGTTGCTCGTTTTGCATCGCATCGCTGACTGTTACGCATCCTGAGAGATAAGCCAATCCACAGGTCATCGTATGCGTTCCATTTAACAACCGGAGTTTTAATTCACGAAACTTATCGATATCATTACATATCACCACACGCTGATCAGCTTCAACAAATGCAAGCACCTTTCTTACATGTTCATTTCCTTCAATGGCCCATAATGCATAAGGTTCTGCTACGATCATCAGGTCATCCTCATAGCCTAATTGAGTTTCGATCTTTTCCTTTTCAGCCTTTGCTGGTTTGCCGGGAACAATACGATCAACCAGTGAATTGCAGAAAACATTACACTCTTCGATCCAATCGATAAAGCTTGGTTCCAATCCATTCAAATGAGCCAGCTCCAGCACGATAGCCTCCAATCTTTTCCCGTTATCGGGGATCAGCTCTGTAGGAACAATGACCATTCCACTTGAAATAGTTCCTTTAAAAGCTTTATATCGCTCATATAAAAAAGCAAGCAATTTGCCCGGGAAAGATGCTGGCGGGGTTTGATTGATCAACTCACTTACCAGTTCAATACCCAGTTCCGTTGTGTTTGAAATGATGATGCGCATCTCGGGGTCATGCGCACATTTCAATATATCGTACCAGTCACTTTGAGCCGACAATACCCTGCTGATACTGCTATTGATCAGATACTCTTCCTTAATATCCCCTGATTCAATGCCACGGATACAGGTTGTGTAAAGGCAATCCTGCTGGTCAAAAGCTTCGGCTGATCCTGTACTGGTAGATTTCACAACCACTACTCTCCCATTAAATACCCCCTGGCGGTTGGCCTTGTCAATAAAATAATCCGGCAGGCCCCGCAGCAGCACACCGGTACCGAATTGCAGCACTTTTTCAGGCAATTCAAATACTGATCCGTTGGGTAGATCAAGCAGGTCTTTATTTACTTTGTCAAGGGTTTGTTGTGAGAGAAACATGGTTTCAGTTGGTAGCTTAACGTTATAAATAAATGCAAAAAAGCAAGCTTTAAACTACCTATAGTTGCTGACAAGAGTATGAGAAACAGGGATATTTATTTACGTAAACGATTTCGGGAACGTTTGCGTTACTCATCACTCATTACTGATTACTCACCCCTACTTATAATTCGCAATCTCTATCAATTGCTTCACATCATGGATAATTACTTTTCTTCCCTCGGTGCTCAAAATTCCTTTCTCTTTAAACTCGCTTAACACCCTAACCACATTTTCACGAACGGTGCCTGCGAGACTGGCCAGGTCTTCCCGGCTCATATTGATCTCAACCGGCATACCCGGTTTGAAATTCACTTTATACTTTTCCCTGAGCACGATCAGTTGAAGCGCCAGCCGTTCACGAACAGATCTTTGCGCAAACAGTGAAAGACTGTTGGCCAGCACAGCATATTCATGGCTGAGCATTTTTAATAACCGGCGATTTAGTTCCGCAGATTGCTTCAGTGCCTCCAAAAAATCTTCCTTGGGAATAAACGCGACTTTACTTTTTTCAAGCGTCGCCGCTGAATCAGGATAACGGTCTGAAGCAAGCATAGCATGATAGCCGAGTAGTTCACCGGTATTGGCCACATAGATGATCTGCTCCTTTCCTTCTTTATCCAGTTTATATTTTTTGACTTTCCCTTCTACGATATAAAAGATACCCGAGGGCCAGCTCCCTTCCCGAAAGATCACATCGCCTTTTGCATAGACCTGCTCTGTCTGGTGAGCCATGAGTAATTCCGTTTCTTCCGCAGGTAATTCCTGCAGCACAGACTGTGTTTTAAAATTCCATTTATCTATAGGAAATATATCACGAATACTCATAGAGAGAATCAAATTTACTGTTTTAAAAATTGATAAACATCACTTTTTGGAGTGATAAGGTTTACCGCACAGCGCTGCAGGCGCTGATAGCTTTGCAGCATGAAAACGGAAACTAAAGGCCCTAAGGATATTTACTTCACTACGGATCATGAATGGATTGATTTCCGCGGATCGATAGCTTATACAGGTATCTGCGGGTTTAAGCTGCTCGGTTTTAAAGAACTCCACGAAGTGACCTTTCATGAACCCGGCGTGTTCAGGAAAAAAGGAGAAGTGATAGCCAGCATTCGCTACAATGATTACCAGGTA
>DASVNY010000830.1:0-1538 GCA_036383615.1 Chitinophagaceae bacterium | reverse complement strand
ACCTCATGGAGATGTTGCTCGTGGCCACCACCCAGATGAAAATGCGAGGCGACACAACACTCAAGGACCTGCTTAGTGTTGAGGACTATGAAAAAGTAAGAGCCTATTTTGAAAGTAAAGAAACGATGCTTCCTTTTTCTATGCTTGAAACCATGAAACCTTTTTTTGCTGCCTCCACTTTACAACAAAAGGATATGCCCTGTGAGTCAATGTCGGCGATGGAGCAGGTGATCATGCTGGAAGCAAAACAATATAAAAAAGAGATCAATGGGTTGGAGACGATGAGCTACCAGGCTGGCATATTGGATAGCATTCCTTATAAACTACAGGCACAACAGTTGGTTGAGTATATCAATAATGAAGGAAAAGGCAGCGAAACGATCAACGAAACAGAAGCAATGCTGAAAGCATATATGGACCAGGATCTTATTAAGCTTGAAGCGATGATCAATAAAAGTGATATCGGCATTTCAAATTTCACTGAAATATTACTTAATAACCGCAATAGAAACTGGGTTAAAAAATTAAAAGAACTGATGCCCGGCAAAACATTGCTTATTGCGGTAGGAGCGGGACATCTTCCCGGCAACCAGGGAGTGATCGAATTACTCAAAAAAGAAGGTTATACAGTCGAGCCGATTGAAAACAAAATGATCAAAGTGAAAGAGATATAATTTCCGATGATCAGAACTGCTATTATCTTTTTTTTATTCATTGGCCTTACGTCTTTCCATTTTATAAAACAGAGCGGGCTCACCGTTTCAATTACAAACCTGCGTAATGATAAGGGTCATGTTCTTATCAGTCTTTTCAAAAATGGAGATGGCTACCCCGACAAACCCGATAAAGCCTTTCGGAAAGAAAAGCTGAGCATAAAAAATAATAAAGCATCCGTCGTTTTCAATGATCTTCCTGCTGGTGATTATGCCATTGCCATCCTGCACGATGAGGATGATGATCTCAGGATGAACAAAACCTGGCTGGGTTTGCCCAAAGAAGGATATGGGTTTTCCAATAATGTGATGGGAACCTTTGGCCCGCCTTCATATAGCAAGGCAAAGTTTGCACATAGCAACCCAAGTTCCCAGGAAATAAAAACAAGGTATTAAAGCCGTATCCCACAACCGAAATCTTTGTATCCTTTGGGCTAAGTGGCAAGCTCTCAACCCGGCAGTTCAATTTTGCCTGTTTAGAAAATCAAATTACCTTGTATTGGCTTTTATTCCCAACTAAGGTTTTACCAGCTACCGGCTCTGTTGTCTCAACTGGCTTTTTATTCTGAAACCAGTTCTTCAACTTAAAAATCTTGCGATATGAATGTACTGCAACGCCTCGGCCGTTGGGGAGATACACATCATCCCCGCTGGATTGACATCGTCCGCATTTTACTTGGCATTTTTCTTTGTCACAAAGGAATTGAGTTTCTCGAAGACATGAGTGATACAGTGAACCTGCTCTCCAGCCGTTTTTCTTTTGGTTCATTTAGCCTTATGTTAATCGGCCACTACATCGTATTTGCGCATTTGCTTGGAGGGGTG
>DASVNY010000829.1:0-4963 GCA_036383615.1 Chitinophagaceae bacterium | reverse complement strand
TTCTATGTTGGGAAGAGGCGTGAGTGATATGCGCCGCCGGGCAACGATCCTAAATGCCATTCTTTATATCGAATCGGAAATAAATACAGGAACGATTGTGAAGCTGGAAATGCCGGTGTGAAAATGTAAAATGTAGAATGTAAAACGTTAAATGTAAAAGGTGTGGTTACTTTCTGATTTTAGATTCCCTGCTTGTTCCCGATAGCAGTATGAAAATGATAAACGTAAAAGTGACGACCACTTTTACATTTATCATTTAGCGTTTTACATTTTACATTTCCTACTTCCCCATCCATTTCTTGAAATCAGTAACTTTTTCCCGGCTAACGATGGATTCTTTATCAACTGCCGGTTTGAGATTTAGCATTAAACGGTTGCCGAAATAATCATGTATCTGGTCAATGCTGTTGACAGAAACATAGAAAGAGCGGCTGATGCGGAAATATTTTTCAGGATCGAGCATTTCTTCCAGCTCATCCATGGTGTAATCAACTACATATTTTTTGTTGTCGTATGTTTTGAAGAAGTTCAGGCGACCATCGCTGTAGAAATAGGCGATCTCATGCACTTCAACGCTCACTAATTTCTGTGCATGTTTTACCAGGAACCTTTTTCTGAACTCTTTCGGTTGCAATTTTTGTTGCAGTTCTTTTACCAGGCTCTCCACGTTCATCGGTGAAGACTCAGGTTGAGGTGCCCCATAAATATTTTTCAGGTTCCTGTATTTATCAAGGGCAGCCTGCAGGTCCTCTTTTTGTACCGGCTTTAATAAATAATCAACACTGTTTACTTTAAAGGCTTTTAAAGCATATTCATCGTAAGAGGTTGTGAAGATGACCGTGCTTTTTACTTCGGTCTTATCAAATATTTCAAAGCTTTGCCCATCGGCCAGCTCGATATCCATTAATATAAGATCGGGTGCAGGGTTATTTTCCAGCCAATTCACCGAGGAACGGATGCTGTCTGCAATGCCCACCACTTCCGCAGTCTCATCTACCGATTGCAGGGTTTTACGCAATTTCTTTACCGCCAGTTCCTCATCTTCAATAATAAGCACTTTCATAACAGGTGTTTTAGTTGATGTGTAGCACCAAGATACTATCAATACCCGGTTTGGGAAACGGTTTTATTCCCTGCCTGTGGTTCCTTGCGGATGAATTGTGATTTTACAGTATGAATTGTTTCCCCGGTATTTTCCCGCAGATTTACGCAGATTGGTACGCTGATAGCGCTGATATAATGAAATATCTGCGTCATCTGCGCAAAAAATCAGCGAAAATCTGCGGGAAATAATTTGCGGGAAAAATTTATGCGGGTATCAGCGGGACCACCACCGCGAATTCTTTACCATCATCCCTTACACTGATCTCTTCCTGCTTCATCAGGCGGTATTTATTTACAATATTGGTCAGTCCCACTTTGTTGGAAGAAACCATACGGTCCTTTCGTTGCAGGTTATTGCTCACTACCAGCCGGCCGCTATTGGTGGTCATGATCAGTATTTTGAGCGGGCTGTCTTTTAATATCATGTTATGCTTAACGGCATTTTCTACCAGCATCTGCAGCGTTAGCGGCGGCACCTGGTGATCATTGTAGCGTTCGTCAATGATCGTCTCCAGTTCCAATCCATCACCATATCTTGTTTTTAGCAAGTGGAAGTAAGAATAGATGAACTGCATTTCGGCTTCGAGGGTAGTAAGTCCATCTTCATTAGTGCGAAGAAGGTAGCGATAAACCTTACTCATTTCATCCAAAAATTTTTCCGCCTTATCAGGGTCATCGCTGATCAATGATGAAAGTGAATTGAGACTATTGAATAAAAAGTGAGGGTTCACCTGTCCTTTTAATCCTTCCAGCTGGCTTTGAAGATTTACTTTTTTCAGTTGTTCCGCTTCATCCACCAGCTTTTGCCATTTTTCAAAAAAAGCAGCGCCTTCATTAAGACTGGTGGCTAAAAGATTGCAGCTAACGGCAACCACCAGCACCCAGGGGTAATTGCTCATTTTCACTTCTAACCCGGCAATATTGGTATAATCATATCCGTAGAATAAAATGGTAATAGCTGCGATAGTGATTATAAAAAAATAAACCAGCTCAAGGCCGATACGTTTGAAGGTTTGGCTATACTTGGGGAAACGGTTCTGCATCATGGTGGCCACCATGCCACAAAGCGTATATACAACCGCAACAACAAGCGAAGTGATGATCGTGGGTAGTAAGAAACGGAGCCAGTGGTTAAAATAGGCAGCGCCAAACAATACAGTATTCATTACCACTGCTACCGGTGGAATGATGATCAATCCAATAAGCCTTTCCTTGCTGCTGAAATTCAGCATGTTCCTAAATGTTATGAACTCATTCATAGGTGATTCTATCTAAATTAACTTTCCTTTCCTGCAAATAGAACCGCCAGTGTATGAGTTGTGGTTAATAGTGATGAATTGTGGATTTACTTATATCAATTGTCGGGGAGTAAATTACAAAATACAAGACTAAGAAGTTGAAACGTTACAAAGGAACAGGAATTGACACGAATAATTTGTGTGCTTTCGTGTATTTCGAAGCCATGAAAACATTTTTAAACGGCCCAACAGGAAAATTGCTTGCTGAAACTGCCGTTGGCCGCTTCTTTTGTCAATTCATGGCATCGTTGCCACAGTTCATGAGGTTGTCTCTTTTTACCGGTCAAAAGCCACCGCATCTTTGTGTCAACATAAGAGACCATTAACCTAAACCTTATTACTATGTCAGAAAAATTAATAAACCTGCTGCTGATAAAGCTGAAAGTCACAGCCGCGCTGCTTATAGTAGCCTTTATCAGTCTTCTTAGTTTCTCCTTTACTACCAGCCGTAGCTTCGCCGATGATTTTTGGAAGCAACTGGGTATGACCAGGGACCAGGGCACCGATGGTGTGAAACAAAGTTTCCTTAACGGCTATTTATATTATTACGGAGCAAAAAACGCAAAGAATATTGCTACCGGTAACCGGGCGGCGATAGCAAAAGACCTGCTGAATTATACCAAGCAGTATGTGAACAGCGAGGCCTTTAGAAAAGAATATGAGTTGATGCGCCGTAGTGCAAAGCCAGAGGAGCCGCAATTAAAAACGTTCACTAAAGAAGATGTACGTAAAGAGCAGATCGCGGAAACGGAAAAATCTATTGCAAAGACTGAAGAGATCATGAAGCAGCCGAACATGAAGGCCATCATGGAACCTTCTTTGCAACTATACAAAAAGAACCTGCTGGACTATAAGGATCCAAACAGCAAGATGATTGAAATGTATTACCAGGGAAAGAAAAGGGAACAGGAGCAGCAGATGGAGTCGTATAAAAAATATTATACCCGCTGGGAAAATGATTATCCTGCTGATCATCGTGAGAAAATAAAAGAACGTTTGCAAAAATTTCTCGAATTATCCGCAACAGTTGACTTCAATGCTGAATTAAAACAGGTAGGTAACAAAAAGAAATTTGTGAATCCACAATATGAAGGAAAGGCTTACGATTGGAAACAGGTTTACAGGGCAGGAAAAGAAGTGATAGAACCTGCAAGAGCGTTTGCAGAGCAATGGATAAAAGAATTGAACAGTTCGATAGCTAAGAGATAAGTCAGCTCACGGCTCATGGCTTCAGCTGATAGCTTTTTTTACAGGGCGGTTTTTTATTTAAGCAAGGGTTTCCACCTTTGCTTTTTTTGTTGTGGAGGAGCCGCGAACGATGAGTTCGGCATCGAGTTTTTTTATTTCAAATTCAGTAACGGGTCTTTTACTTTCGATGAGGTCAAGCAAAAGTGAAGTAGCGATCTCGCCCATTTCAAAAGCGGGTTGTTTAATAACGGTAAGCGGTGGATCCAATAGTTCCGTAAGATCGGTATTGGAGAAACCGACCAGGCCCATTTCAGCAGGGACATTTATATTCTTTGCCTTCAACACACGGAGACAGCCCGTGGTTAGTTTATCGGAGGTTGCCAAAATAGCATCGGGTCGCTGAGGATTTTGCAGTAATTCATTTACAGCTTCTTCGACTTCCGCCAATATCATTCCTCCATGATGGCAGTATTTGATAAGGGCCTCATTTACCGGGATGCCATTATCGGCCAAAGCGGCTTTATAACCACCCAGTCTTTCTTTGGTGATAGATAGAAAAGCCATATTGGCAACGGCGGCTATGCGGCGGTGACCAGTTTGAATAAGATGCGTGGTGGCGTCGTAAGCGCCTTTAAAACTATCAACGATCACTTTGTGAGTATCTATTTCATCAACGATGCGATCGAAGAATACGATAGGCATTCCTCTTTCGTGCAATTCTTTAAGGTAGCTGAAATCCTTTGTTTCGGTCGAAACAGAAATGATCAAACCATCAATAGAGCGGGAGGTGAGGTATTGCAGGTTCATCATTTCCCGGTCAAATGATTCACGGCTTTGAGCGATGATAACATTGTATCCTTTGCTGTAGGCGATGGAGTCAATGCCGTTGATCATCTGGGAAAAAAAGCTGTTGGCGATCTCGGCTACCAATACGCCGATCGTACGGCTTCTTCGTTCTTTCAGGCTGAGGGCTATCGGGTTGGGGTGATAATTGATCTTTTCAGCGTATTCAAGTACCAATTTCTTGGTCTCCGGGCTAATTTCATAGCTATCTCTCAACGCTCTTGAAACCGTGGAGGTAGAAAGCCCCAATGCTTTGGCAATATCTTTTATGGTAACGGCTTCAAACTTCATCGGGCGATCTTTGGTATCTATTGGTGGTTGGTAAAGTTAATGAATTCCGTTGCTGAATTAAGGGGTTTGAGGCTGTGATAGTGTGTCAGTTTCAGATTTTGGGCAAGATTTGGCCCAGTGCTGGGCCCTCCCCGCCCAGCGCCCTCCCCCCTTTAGACTTGCGTAATTAAATTTTTCTGTTTTAGAAGGATATTTGAAAAGAAGAGAGGTGAACTATCCCTCCCCCTGGAATACTAGCT
>DASVNY010000828.1:0-2959 GCA_036383615.1 Chitinophagaceae bacterium | reverse complement strand
CAAAAATGATAGAAGAAAGAAAAGCGTCAGCAACAGGAGTTGATTTCTCAGGCGAAATGATAAGGGTTGCTAAAAGCAAATACCCGGGCATTGAATTTTTAGAAGGTGATGCACAGCAACTGGACCTGGCTGACGAAAGTTTCGATGCTGTAGTGATGAACTTCGGCATGTTACATTTCTCCCAACCATTACTGGCAATGAAAGAAGCGCTAAGAGTGCTTCGTCCAAAAGGATGGTTTGCATTTACGGTCTGGACAAATCCTGTGCACAGTCCCGCAGCCAGCATCATGTTTGAAGCAAAGCAGAAATTTGCTGATATGAATGTGCCGATGCCGGCCGGGTTTCCCTATAGCTTTTTTGAGAGCAGCGAAAATTGCCGCAATTTTTTATCAGAAGCCGGGTTCGATCCTGCTTCCATGCACTACGAACATCAAACGGTTCACTGGCTTGTTCCCACAGCAGGATATTTATTTGACGCGGAATTAAATTCAGTGGTGAGAAATGCAGCGTTCTTACGGCAACAGTCACCCGAAAATCTCCTGAAAATGAGAGCGTATGTTGAAGAAGGGATGCAGCAGTTTAAAGTAAGCGAAGGCTACAGTCTTCCATTTTTGGGTTGTGTTATTGCGGCGGAGAAGCAGTAGGGAATTGGCAGTAGGCAGTAGGCAGTTGGCAGTAAGCAGTAGGCAGTTGGCAGTGAGCGTCTCACGTTTGACATTTCACGTTTGACGTTTCACTTCCCCATCCCACCACTAATGATCACATAGTTTTCACTCATAAAAACCCGGGAACCAAGCGAATCATCATAATTTAGTTTATCTTATCACAATCTTTGCAACCTATATAACCTTAAAACTCTAAAACCCGGAAACATGAACCCCAACAAAGCATTATGGGAGAAAGGTGATTTTACCCAAATAGCCGCTACCATGCGCGAAAGCGGTGAAGCACTTGTAGCCAAACTTGGCAATCTCAAAGGACTAAATGTATTGGACCTCGGCGGTGGTGATGGCACTACAGCATTGCCAGAAGCCAAAGCCGGCGCTGATGTATTAGTAGTTGACATCGCCAGTAATTTAGTGGCAGCAGGAAATCTTCGTGTACAAAAAGAAGGTTTGACCAACTGTAAATTCCAGGAAGGTGATGCCACTAACCTCGAAGGGCTGAAGGATCATTCATTTGATCTTGTAGTGACCATCTTCGGCGCTATGTTCGCTCCCAAACCTTATGATGTGGCGAAAGAAATGGTACGTATTACCAAACCCGGCGGAAAGATCGTGATGGGCAACTGGATACCCGGCGATCCGACATTTGTTGCGCAGGTATTAAAGATCAGTTCTGCTTACACACCGCCACCACCAGAAGGTTTTGTGAGCCCGATGTTATGGGGTGTGGAAGAACAGGTGACCGACCGCTTTGTGCAGGCTGGTATTGCTAAAGAAAACATTTCTTTCGAAAGAGAGACATTCACCTTTCGTGCAGATTTTTCACCGGCAAAATACATACAGAATTTCAGGCTGTATTATGGTCCAACCATGAATGCGTTTGAAGCGGCTGATAAAAACGGAAAGGCCGAAGCATTGCAGCAGGAGTTAGAGGAGTTGGTGAACAAGCAGAATAAAAGCGGCGATGCGAATAAAACTGTTATTGATGCTACTTATTTGAAAGTAACGGTTCAATGTTAAGCTTCGAGCCGTGAGCTATGAGGCACGAACTCGTGGCCATAGCTCACGGCTATCAATACTAAGGGGCTATTCTTTTTATATGCCAGTAGTTCCTGTATCATAAGTTGGAATGATTTATGAACGTATAGGTTTATAAATTTCCAGTATGAACGAACATAACAATGATGAAACAGTGGTCCTGAAGATTTTTGATGACCTGGGTGCGGCAACTACCGCCCAAAGTAAATTAAAAGAGCAGGGCATCGATTCATTCATCCATGATGCAAATGTGATGGGTCTCGATCCTGTAGCCGGTATTGAATTAAAGATATTTTCAAAGGATAGGGAAAAGGCAAAGGCATTGCTTGCCTGAGCAGACCAGGTCTGTTATAATTCCAGCTTTAATATTTGGTTATTAAAAGTAGAAGTGCTTACGTACTCCCAATACCCGCCCGCGAGGTATAGTTCGTTGTTGTAAACAAATGGAATTCCTTCAATAAGCAGGTTGGGCAACAAACCCACCGACCAGGAACCTGTTGTTGTATTATAGACTTCAAACAACGATGCCCATGCTTCAGGCCCGGGGAAAAAGACCAGCTTGTCATTATACCTGGCCGCTATAACAGAAGAAATGCTTTTTTTCAGGCTTAAGACAGTGGTAGTTTGATTAATGACATCCCAAACCTGTACATCACACTGATGAGTGCTTATGGGTGAACCTCCAGGGGTAACGCCGGTAATTTTATAGCCTCCTGCTAAATAGATCTTTGAGCCAACAGCAATTCCTGCTGCATTGGCAACTCCACTTGCAAGATTGGCGCGGGTCCAGCTTCCGGAAACTGCATCGTAAACGTCAATAGCTGATGATTCAATCGTTACTTTACTACCACCCACAAAATATAATTTCTGACCAATGACAACGGTCGCCATCTCAGCTCTTGCCTCACTTAATTCGGCAGTTGACCAACTATTATTAGCCAGGTCATAGATATCAACCCGGGAGCTTACTTTTCTTTCAGAACCTATATAATAAAAACCACCTGCAAAGAAAACTTTATTACCGACCACTGCAGTGGCCACACTAAAACGAGGTGCTGATAATTCCGCAATACTACTTTGCCCTGTAGCTATGTCAACAATTTCTACTCTTGATAATGCGCCCGACCATGTCCAGCCACCCGCAAAAAAAAGCTTAGTGCCCGCACTTACAGCACCGATAAATGCACGCGGCATACTCAGGGATGCCTGTGATTCCTGTTTTGTTTGCATATCGAAAATGAGAACCTGTGCAAGCG
>DASVNY010000827.1:0-3006 GCA_036383615.1 Chitinophagaceae bacterium | reverse complement strand
CCAATTCTAATTTTTCGGTTGTGTTCAGCTTGCAACCAGGCACCTGTTCTCCATCGCGGAGAGTGGTGTCAAAGATGTGGACTTTTCCTTCAGCCATAATTAATTGGTAAATTGAGGAGATAAAAATGCAGGCTGCTTATTTTTGTAATTGCCTGCCCGACAACAAAGCTTGCTATTTTTGTGGTCAGGCGGGCTTGCTATATTTCATCCATAAACAACCTGCAATACTAAGTTACCAGCAATGGGTAGTAAGGGGAAATCAAATTGAGGCCTGTTTTACACCTCTTAAACGAGCTATTTCCCGTCGAAACCCTTTACAGTAAAGGTTTCTAAATTTTTAAATTACGATGGCCAACCGCCCTACGGATGCACTTTTTCAACTTATTAAATCGCTTGAAAAAAGCGAGAAACGGAACTTTAAGCTTTATGTAAAGCGAAACACTGCTACAGAAGACCTTAAGATCATTCAATTATTTGATGCACTGGATAAAATGGATGAGTATGAGGAAAAACAATTATTGAAGAAGACCAGGAGCATTAAAAAGCAGCAACTATCCAATATAAAAGCGCATTTATACAAACAGGTGTTAGCAAGTCTTCGCTTGATCCGGGATGAGGATAATATCGATATTCAGTTGCATGAGCAAATGGATCATGCCCGGATATTATTCAATAAAGGGCTTTACCTGCAAACGCTTAAGCTGCTGGAGAAATTGAAAGAAACAGCAAAGGCTTATCATCAGCTCACTTACCTGCAACAGGCTTTGTTTTTTGAAAAAAAGATAGAAACATTATATATCACAAGAAGTATGAAAAGCCGGGCCGATCAATTATCGGTTGAATCGGATGCGGTAAATGGACAATTAACGATGGTGAGTGAATTATCTAACCTCTCACTGCAATTATACAGTTGGTATATACAGAATGGGCATGCAAGAAATGAAGGAGATATCAAAGCTGTAAGTGACCTATTCAACCAACACCTGCCAACTGACACCCGTCACCTGAAAGGTTTTTATGAAAAACTTTATCTCTACCAGAGTTACTGTTGGTATGCGTTTATCCGGCAGGATTTCTTACAATATTACCGGTACTCTCAAAAATGGGTTAACCTGTTTGACGAGCACCCGGGAATGATTCAAACAGAAACGGCGATCTATTGCAAAGGCATGCACAATTTGCTGAGTGCTTATTTCGGCCTGATGAATCATAAAAAACTCGCCGATGCCATCAAACGTTTTGAGCGATTTGCAGAAAGTAAGGGTGTATCGCAGAATGAGAACAACCGCATACTGGCCTACCAGTATTTATATACAGCACGCATCAATCTTTATTTTTTACAGGGCACATTTACCAAAGGGTTACGTTTGGTTCCTTTTCTTGAGGAAATGCTGAAAGAATACGGTCCTTATCTTGATACGCATCGTGTGCTGGTGTTTTATTATAAGATCGCCTGTCTTTATTTCGGCAGTGGTGATAATGAAAAAGCGATTGACTATCTCAATCGTATCATCAACCAGAAAGGTGATCTGCGCACCGACCTGCAATGTTATGCCCGCCTGCTTCATTTGATAGCGCATTATGAGCTGGGCAATTTTGAATTACTCGAATACCTGATCAAGTCAGTGTATCGCTATATGGCGAGAATGGAAAACCTGAGCAAGGTGGAAGAAGAAATGTTTGCTTTCCTGCGACGTTCTTTCCGTGTGGGCGCCCATGCATTAAAACCTGAATTCGAAAAACTGCATAGCAAGCTGAAAAAGTATGAAGGAAATCCTTTGGAGAGTCGTGCCTTTGTTTATCTCGATGTCATTTCCTGGCTCGAAAGCAAGATCAGCGGTGTGAATGTGCAGGATGTGATAAGAGAAAAGTTTTTGAAAGGAAGGGTAATACCCGGAAGAACAAAACAAGCCCGTTCATGATCACCTGAGTGCGGAAACAGCCAATACAAATTTTGCAAAGCTTTCCGCGTCTTCAACACGCAGGTAAGTGTTATTGCCAACGAGCAGTATATTTTGATGAATTTCCAGGGCAAAATCTTTCAATCCTGCATTTAGCAGGGTTTCCCTGAAGGCGGGAGTAAGAGAACGGATCGCTTTTTCTTTGTCTTTGGCCAATACATAAAACTCTTTGCTGAAGCGGTGATCCTCCGGAATGTCAAGCTCCACTGATCTAAACAGATCAAGTAGTTTCTCTTTTAAACCTTCCTGTTTTATAAAGGCATGCCCAAAATCATTTTGCAATACGGCAATACCCCAGGCTTCAAATTCATTCACGTGGTGCCTCATGCTTTTGCCAGTATTTGAAGAATACGAAACATCTACAATGGTTAGGTAAGCATTATCGGACAATTGAATGACCTGGTATAAACTAAAATTGTCATAACCTCCAAGGCATTCAAAATTGCGGGCATCGAAACCAATAGTTAAGCCTTCAACAAAGCGGGCATCACAAAATGAGCGCAACTGTGTATGGATATCATTGAAAAGCTCGATCTCGTCTTCTTTAAGACCTTCGGTTGGAAAAGGGAATTGTTGCATAATCGTTGGTGGCAGTTGAATTTGAAGATAATTGTTTTGTATTAAGCCAATGTTACCTTTTGGACACTCGTATCACTTCGATCTTTTGATTAGCCCAATAACGTTAAAGAATATTGCAATTGCTCAATAGCGAACCGAACGATGAAGAGTGCGACGCAACGAAGCTGATAGTAGCAATGCAGCCGGGTAAATAATGCTTCATTACTCAGTATTGCAAGATTCCGCAGGTTGTGAATAAACCCTGTAAAATTCTTCCCGTAAAATCCCTGCTGCGCCCTTACCTTTGCGCAATTTGTTTTTAAAACAACAAGTCGAATAAAATGCCCGATCAATCAATTCCTGCGATACCTGCCGTTCTATTGTTAGCTGATGGTACAGTGGCCCATGGCCAGGCTTTTGGCGCTATTGGCACCACAACCGGTGAGATCTGTTTTAATACCGGGATGACCGGCTACCAGGAAGTGTT
>DASVNY010000826.1:0-5184 GCA_036383615.1 Chitinophagaceae bacterium | reverse complement strand
CTTTGCTAACCAGGCTGAAAACGGCCAGGAGTTTCTTAGAGTGACCGAAGTAAAAGGCAACAATATTGAAACCTCCGATTGTACAGGTCGTGATACCAGCTTTGTCAAAAGCCAGCCACATATACTCGCGCCAATTACATTTGCCTGGGACACTATCCGCACGGAAACAGCCACAACGATCAATACTAATTACACATTAATCGATTTCTCCTTTAACCGCGAAGAAATATGCAGCAGTATCAGCATTTGTGATTCATTAAGAATTACTGGGCCTGGTTCAATTTGTCTCAATAGCCCTCAACAACTCTTCACTGCCAAAAGAAATCCCGGTTGTCTTAAAGTACCCAACTGGAAAATTGATCCTGCTGCCATTCAATCTATGCAAACGATCAACGACAGCACAGTTACTATTATTTTTAAACAAGCCTGGGAAGGCTATCTCTATGCGTTCAATAGCTCCTGTGACCGGCTATCTGATTCTATTTATATCAGGGTGCTTGCCAACCCGGTTGTTTCGATCCAGCTTGGCAACGACACAACTTTTTGCTCGCCGGTAATATTGGATGCAGGTGCCGGATTTGAAAGTTATCGGTGGCAGGATGGCTCTACCAATCGTTCATTTACCGTAAGACATGAAGGGATTTATTATGTAACAGCCACCGATCGCTGTAATAATATATTTACCGACACTATTCATTTTTCAGCGAAGCAGACCGAACTTTTTATTGGTAATGATAGCTGCGTGCAATTCCCTTATGTTCTCACAGCGAATAATGGTTTTGCATCTTATCAATGGCAGGATGGTTCATCACAACCGCAATTCATGGCTGCAATGCCGGGTATTTATGTGGTAAAGACAACCAATGCCTGCAATGAAGCTTTTACAGATACCATTGTTCTTAATAAAAAGCTTTTAGCCTTCTCATTGGGAAATGATACCACTATTTGTGCCGGCAGGCCCATTCATCTTTCAGCGCCCGCTGGGTTTACAGCTTATCAATGGCAGGATAATTCAGCCAATAACAATTTCACTGCCGCTGCCCCCGGAACATATTATGTTGCTGTCAATGATGCCTGTGGTAATTTGATCAGTGATACGATAACTATCCAACCGCTGCAATTAGCTTTCACAGCAGGTAATGATACGCTGATCTGCAAAAAAGAAAGAATAGTCCTGCAGGCAAGTAGCGGGTTTGTCAATTATTCATGGCAACCTGATTACAGGATAAGCAACGCTAATACAATGATGGTTTGGGTGGAACCGGAAATAACTACTGCTTACAGGGTAATGGCTCAAACAAATTCAGGTTGCACCGTCACTGACACTATCCTTATTGAAGTAAAAGATTGCCCGCAATATTTATATATCCCTTCGGCCTTTACACCCAACCGCGATGGAAAGAATGATCTGTTCAAACCCTCCGTTTCCGGTGTGTTGGAAGAATATGAGTTTATCGTTTACAATCGTTGGGGACAAACTGTGTTCCGCAGCACCGATCATCGAAAAGGATGGGATGGCACCTTAAAAGGAACAGCGCTGGATAATGCAGTGTTTATATGGATATGCCGTTATAAATTTCCCGGCCTGCCTGCTGAATTGAAAAAAGGAACAGTGATGTTGATACGATAAGAAGGAACACGGATGACCAGATAGGATGGATTAACGCAGATAGTTTTCAGGAAAATCCGTGAATATCTTTTGAATCCGTGTTATCCCTGTTCTTATGCCTCAAAACTTAGACAGCTTCTTACCTGCCCATCACTTTCTCCCATAGCTGCGGGATTCGTTTTACCCAAACCAATTCTCTCTTCGCCATACCAGCTTCCTGTGCAGGAGCGCCAAAATAAGTTTTATTTCCTTCAAGGTCGGAACCCACACCGGTTCTTGCCAGCAACACAGCATTCTCTCCAATAGTCAATGTTTTATTGATTGCAACCTGTCCCCAGGCAATTACACCATCTTTAATAATACTGCATCCGCCAACCACTACTTGCGCGGCAAACAGGCAATTCTTGCCAATCACGGTATCGTGCCCGATATGAATAAGGTTATCAAACTTGGTTCCTCTTCCAATGATCGTGTCATGTGTTACACCTCTGTCGATCGTACAGTTGGCGCCGATCTCCACTCCATCTTCAATGATCACTCTTCCGCAACTGCTCATCTTTTTATATTGGATATCCCTGTTTGTTTTCCGGTTATAATAGAATGCATCGCTCCCGATAACGGTGCCGGGCTGAATAACCACATCGTTGCCGATGATACAATGATCCATGATGGCTACGTTGGGGTGAATAATGGTATTATCACCGATAGTAACATGGTTGCCGATAACCGCTCCGGGCATTATCACCGTTCCTTTACCAACAATAGCTGACTCGCTGATCGTTTTTGAAACAGGAGTGAAGGGGCGAAAATGCGCCACGATCTTCAAATAAGCCTCAAAGGGTTCATTTGCTACAAGAATAGCTTTTTCATTGGGGAAATCAACCTTTTTATTGATAATGATAAAGCTGGCGGCTGACTGGATACATTTCTCATAATACTTGGGATGATCAACAAATACAAGATCTCCTTCTTCTACTCTGTGTATTTCATTGATGCCTGTAGCTGATGCTGCAGTGTTGCCGAATAATTCGGCATTTATCAATGAAGCTATTTCAGTAAGCGGGACCGGCTTTGCAAATCGCATGTTTATCAATTTTCGCAAAGGTAATTAAGCCTTCAAATGCTATGATCTTTTTAAAAATGAAGCATTTTAATGGTCAAATCGTCTTTAAAGGCACGGAATGGAAAATTTTTTTTATAGCCTGTTATTGTGCTTATATCAATGCATTTGTTATATCATAATCATTGATCATTATAACAAACAATAAGTTCAATTATTAAAACATAAAAAACGCATTTCAATGAAACACAGGCTGGCAGCGTGTTTCATTGAAATGAAAATTATTGAGCAATCAATCATGATGATGCAATACATCTATTGAATGAATGAAAACAACTTGAATAGATGTTCAAACAGTCGTTGCTTATCCACAGCAATACATAAAATGTGAATAAAATTGTTTGGAAATATTTTTTAGTTAGCAAAAATTATTTTTAATATTGTGTCGGGAAATTTGTTTCCCGTACTTACTAACCCATCCATATAAATGATCCCTCTGGTACTCCAGGGGGATTTTTTATTAAGCGAACTTTTATTCTTCAAACCTTGTCCTGTCGATTTTCATAGCTATTTAACCAGCTACAAGCTACCTGTCTATTATCATGTAAATTCAAATACCTTTACGCATATCTAAAAATATTGCATGCTGAAATCAATGACCGGTTTTGGAAGGGCCGAAAGAAATGTAGGGAATAAAACCTTCCTGGTTGACATCAAATCCCTCAATGGAAAACAGTTTGAACTTAATCTTAAGCTCCCTGCTATTCTTAAACCTTTTGAATTCGATATCCGCCGGCTTTTATCAGAAAAGCTGAGCCGCGGAAGTATTGATTGTGGCATAAGCCTGAAAGATACCGGCGATGCCAAACCCGTAACCATTAATACCGATCTTGCCAAAGCTTATTATAAACCATTGGCTGAATTATCAAACACGCTGGGTCTTGATCCTTCACATATATTAAGCACGCTTGTCAAATTACCCGAGGTGATCACTCCCAGCAGCGAAACGCTGACCGATAAGGATTGGGAAGATTTTCAGCAAGTAGTGCTGGCAGCTATTGAAAACCTGAACGAGCATCGTTTGGAAGAAGGCAGAGTGCTGGAAGAGGATCTTCTTGAAAGAATTGCCAATATCGTACGTCAGCAGGATGAAGTAATAAAACTTGAACCCCTTCGCAAGCAAAAGATAAGAGAGGGTATCACCAAACTGCTCGAAGAAAATGTAGGCAAGGAGAATTATGATGATAACCGTCTTGAGCAGGAACTTATCTATTATATAGAGAAGATCGATATCAGCGAGGAGCAGGTGAGGCTCAGGAACCATTGTGATTACTTCAGGTCCCTTCTTTTTGAAGAAGGAGAATCGAAAGGAAAGAAACTGTCCTTTATTCTCCAGGAAATAGGTCGTGAGATCAATACTACCGGCTCCAAAGCTTATGATGCAAGCATCCAGAAATGCGTGGTGATGATGAAAGATGAACTGGAAAAGGCAAAGGAGCAGGTATTGAATGTGCTGTAAAAAGCTTCGGGCCATGAGCTGTGAGATTTTAAATTCATGTCTTCCTGTTTACATTTGTAAAAACAATTAATTGAAAAGAGTTAGGAATTTCGGCCTTTTAATTCTCGTAGCTTATTGCTTACAGCTCATAGCTGTTTCCTGCACCACTGTTGACCTGTATGAAAAAACAGTAGCTATTCCCGGGCATAAATGGCAAAGCAGTTTTAAACCTTCTTTTAGTTTCACTATAAAAGACAGCACAAGTCCCTACCAGATATTCCTCGTGCTGCGTCATAATGACAAGTACAATTACAGGAATATTTATATCAATCTATACACGCAACTGGAGGGAGATAGCGCTCAAAAGTTTTCGGTGCCCGTTGAACTGGCCACGAATGAAGGATGGAAAGCTGTTGGCATGGATGATATATATGAACACCGGGCCCTGCTAAGCGAGCAAACATTGAAAGCCGGCACTTATACTTTCACACTGGAACAGATCATGCGGGAAGACCCGCTTGAAAATGTGCTGGATGCCGGTATCAGGATTGAAAAGAAACAATAATCACATGTCAAATTCCGGTCGCAAAAGACTTAGAGGGGCAACGATCCTTTATTGGATGCTCCTCTTTTATATTATTGCGGCACTCGTTTGGTGGTTCATTTCGCTGGAAGGGCAGAGCCGGCAGATGGCCGACCTGCAATACAAAACACTGAATGAGCAAAAAGCTTCTCTTAGTGCCAATGAATTTGCTGCACGATCATCAAAGATCACTGCCGACCTCGAAAGGAATTCAAGGAAGTATATTGCTGAAGGCGTTACCTTTTTAATACTGATCCTGATAGGTGCATTCTTTGTCTATGGCTCTGTTCATCGCCAGTTTAAAATGCAACAACAGCAGCAGAATTTTATGATGGCTGTTACACATGAATTAAAAACCCCGATCTCTGTTGCCAGGTTGAACCTCGAAACGTTGCAGAAGTATTCTCTTGACCCGGAAAAACAAAAAAAGCTGA
>DASVNY010000825.1:0-1694 GCA_036383615.1 Chitinophagaceae bacterium | reverse complement strand
TGGCGCCATCATTTTTGTGAATGCCAATGAGGGACTATGGCAACCTTTCTCCGAATTGTGGCTGTCAATCCTTGTATTCTTATTGCTGGTTTATTTCCTCATCGCGGGCGATGGGCCCTGGTCATTTGGAAAAGTGGCCGGTGAAACAGATAAAAAATAAGTACTGCTAAAATAAAACCCGGTCCTGTTTGCAGGGACCGGGTTTTTATTGAATGAAGTAGTATTTAGAATTGCTCCAGTACCGAGAACATAAAGTCGCCTTCGATCTTGGCATTTTCGTCGCTATCACTACCATGAATAGCATTCTCGCCAACAGAAGCCGCATATAGTTTGCGGATCGTGTTTTCGTCGGCTTTAGCGGGATCAGTCGCGCCGATCAGCTTACGAAAATCATCAACAGCATTGTCTTTCTCCAAAATAGCAGCGATGATCGGTCCCTCGCACATAAAAGAAACCAATTCATTAAAAAAAGATCTCTCTTTATGGATTGCATAGAACTCAGCCGCTTTTTCAGGGGTGAGTTTTGTCATCTTTAAGGCCCTGATATTATAACCTTCCTGCAGAATACGATCAAGGATCGCCCCGGCATGTCCGTTCTTAAATGCATCCGGTTTGATCATGGTGAATGTCCGATTACTCATAGTTACGCTTATTTATAAAAATTGCTTTTTTGCGGCGCAAAGGTAGGTGAAAGTTGCGAGCGACAAACTTCAAAAAAGCAGTTCTTTGCAAATAGTTATGATTCCGCCCCCGGATGCAATCCAAATTTCCGCAGAATAAACCCCAACTCCTTTCGAAAATTTGTGACGCACCCTCATCTATTCCAAACCCTTACTCTGAAGTGATTTCCATACCTTCGCAGCCTCTTAATGAAACCTATACAGGAAATATTTCCCTTATTGCAGCAACCCCGGAAAGTTGTTATCACTACGCATCAGAAACCTGATGCCGATGCGATGGGCTCTTCACTGGGGCTCAGGCATTTTCTTACCCAATTCGGTCACGAGGTAACCGTCATTTCTCCGACCAACTGGGCAGGCTGGGTGAACTGGCTGCCCGGAACTGCAGAAGTGCTCGACTATGAGCAGCAAAAGCAAAGGGCAGAAGCGGCATTGGATGCAGCCGACTGGTTGTTTTGTGTTGACTTCAACATTTTTCATCGCACCAAAACGATGACGGAAAAGTTAAAGCAACTTTCCTGCACCAAGATCCTGATAGATCATCACCAGGAGCCGGATCAACCTTCATTTAATTATGGAGTAAGTGATACTTCCAAAAGCTCTACTTGTGAAATGGTATATGATCTTATTGTTGAGTCAGGACATGCAGATAAAATAAATGAAAAGATAGCTGAATGCTTGTATGCAGGGGTGATAGGAGATACAGGTTCTTTTCGTTTTCCTTCTGCCAGCGCCAACGTTCATAAGCTGGTCTGGGATTTGAAATCAAGAGGACTGAAGCATTCGAAGATCCACGAGAACCTGTTTGATAATTTTTTGGAGAATCGCTTACGCTTCATTGGTCATGTGTTGTTGAACAGGATGGACATCTTTTACGAATACAATACCGCTTTGATCGCTATTCCCAAAAGCGATCTGTTGAAATATGAGATCAAGACGGGTGATACAGAAGGACTCGTAAATTATCCTCAAACCGTCCAGGGCATAAAGCTGGTTGCATTGGTTATCGACAGG
>DASVNY010000824.1:0-3167 GCA_036383615.1 Chitinophagaceae bacterium | reverse complement strand
GATTAGTTTTTTGCTCTATTGTTATATTCAGATCGGGATTGTCAACCACCATTCCTGCCAGCACTGTCGCTCCCGTTAGACTGATAAGATCGGGTCTTTCAATTTTATATTTCAGGTCCTGGCTGCTATGCGTAGGCATCAGGCGACTATTTGAAATAACAGCGGTCACTTCTTTTAAACCATCACCGAGATTTTTTTCAATGATCGTGTCAACACTAAGTTTCGGTGTATGATAACAATGATATATAGTGAAAGACATATTGCGATGCGCATCGCTTTCCAGTAAAAAGCCAGGATGCGCCCTGCCAAAATTCTTTTTAAAACCACCGATCTCTATTTTCCCATACTGTGGATGATCATACTCATGCCAGTCCACAAAAGCATCTTTGAACAAGGTATAACGATCAAACATGAACGAGGTATTGTCCTGCGGATCACGGGTGGCATCTTTATTATAAAACAAATACGGCGTCCATAACTCGTTGGAATAAGTGTAAACACCGCGGCCACCATAGAACCAATCCAACTCACCACCGTAAGCCGAATAAAGATCTTTATACACTACGAGATAACGATAACCCGGGATAAGATCTTCCCCTTTTTTGCCAATAGCATCATATACCTGCAGGTCCTGCGGGTTATAAGTCTGCAGATCATTCGGATCGCCGGGACCTCTTAATATCATTCCACCTGCATTGTGATAGGATTGCGCTGCCGCGATATTGGGATGTTTCATCACAAACTCCATCACCGCCCTGTTCTCAGGTAAGGAGAAGGGATATTTATAAGCGCCGTTCTGGATATAATTGGGTTGCCATCCCCAGCCCCAATCACGATTCGGATCATATTGAAAAGTATATCCGTCTTCATTTACCAAACCATCGCCATCATTATCTTTTCCTTCCAGTCCTAATAATTCATATTCTCCTTTTTCATCGGGGCCAACCTGGATAAGACGTCTTGGTTCAGTAGGATCAACTCTAAAACGACCATTTGGATTTTTACGGCGCATTTGCACGATCTGCCCGTCATTGTCAAGATCATCATAGCCATCTTCATCGGCAACACCGTCACGGTCATTGTCAACAGGAATAACACCGGAGCGGGGAGAGCTGCCGGTATTCGGTTCATGAAAATAACTATCACGACCATCGGGGTTAATAGTAGGAACGATATAAAATGTTTTATCGGCTAATAGTTCTTGTACAAATCTGGTGTCATTAAATGTTTCGGTGAGATACCAGGCTGTGTATAATGAAAATTCAGCACCCTGCACTTCGTTGGAGTGAATATTACCATCAATATACATGGCGGGTTTTGTATCCGGGCTGCCTTTTTTAAAATCCGTAATGGTCAGGCACCAGATATCACGACCCTTGTAAGACTTTCCGATCGATTCAAGTTTTGCCAGGTTTGGATACGCAGCAGCGATCTTTTTACAAATTTCTGTAATGGCTGCATGATCATTATAGCGGTTCCAACTCACCTGCACTTTTGGATTGACCGGCGAACCAGCGGCTTTGAAGAGTTGTTCAGGAGTTTGGGCGGTGAGTGGTGAGTGGTGAATGGTGAATAGGGTGAATAAAAGAACTATAAATCTATAATTGTTCTTCAGTGAGCTAACGAGTTTCACGTTTGCCGTTTCACTTTTCACATCTTTTATATTGCATTTAGTTGTATTCATGTTGAATGGCATTAGAGGGTTACATCAATGGTTTTGGTACCTGTCGTGGGGCTGCCGGCTTCGATGGTTATTTTACCACTGCCTTTTATGAGCCAGCTAAGTTGCTGAGTGCTGTATCCTTCCAGTGAACTCAGCGATTGTATCTTTCTTCCGCTAATGACAGATTGATTGTTGTTGGTATTTACTTTAACATTGATACGTTTTACCCAATAACTTCTTTCGCCGAGTTTGGAATGTGAGGCCAGGGCGCTTTTATTGATGATATCAAGAGTGATCCTTGTTAAGCCACCACCGGTCTTTTCCGTTTTTACATTGATGATATCTATTTCAGGTTGATTGTTGGCGAGTTTTACTAAAAAGCTGGAATGCTTTTTTACAAGGTCTGCTACCAATTTATAAGGTGGTGTATTCAAAGCAAAAGGATCGAACCCACCGACTTCCACTTTTTGACCGGGGAAATCAGGATGCTGAATGGTTTTCCATTCTGTAAAAGCGGGACTAAGGCCTTGTTGTGCGGCCCAGCGGAGATAATGCGCAGCAGGATCATCTACAACAAATGCTTTTTCGCCTTTAGTACTATCTGGTTTTGTTTTGGGAACCCACCAGCCCGGAGTGCTGAAACTATAACGGCCATAATGATAATAGGCCCATGAAAAGAAATCGCCGCCTGCCGCAGTTGCTCTTGGCGCATCTTTCAGGTTCACTGTTTTATTATAGAGGTCGGCTACCATGCTATCAACTTTTACATCGGGCTGCAACCAGCCTGCAACAATAGGTTGCGAAGCAGCTTGCGCATTAAAAGCAAGCGGTGTTGAAAGATTATTGTTTGTTCCAAAACTTACAACCGCATACACATTGAAGCGGTCAAACAAATAATCAACTAAAGCCCTGTTCTCATTTTCTGAAACGGCGAATTCACCGGAGCCTTGTGTGAAAGAAGGATGCCTGTAGCTGAAATTTTTATTGAACCAAACGCCACCTTCGCCATCTTCATTAAACACATTGTCTTTGTCATTGTCCGTTCCTTCGGTATAAATGATATATTTTCCTTTTTCTCCTTTATTCAGGTCCGCTTTGATCAGTACTCTCGGATCATCGGGATGAGTTTTGTAATCACCCACGGGAGATTCCACTCTCATTAATGTTATTTTGCCATTACCATCCAGGTCATCAAAGCCGTCTTCATTTGATTTTCCATCACGGTCATCATCTGTGGAGGTAGCGTTGCCCTGTCTTTCATATTGCAAAGAAGCAAAGTATTGCTCCATGGCATCCGGGCTCATATTGGGGAAAATGTAGAAGGTTGTTTTATTCAGCAAAGCTTTGATGCTATCGCTATTGCTTCCCTGCAATAAATTCTCTGCAAAACCAATGGCCAGTTCTGTGCCGAGTATATGATTGCCCTCTGCACCACCCACGATGACGATCGCGGGTTTGTTGTCGGCATTATCACTGCCTAAAGTTATTTGCCAGATATCTTTGC
>DASVNY010000823.1:0-11410 GCA_036383615.1 Chitinophagaceae bacterium | reverse complement strand
GCAACACCCCGTCTGCTACAATTTTGCATACATAGTCAAAATGTGGAGTATCGCCTCTTACCACACAGCCCAATGCGATAAACGCATCAGGTCTTTTTTTCTTCTTCAAAACATTGTTCCAGTAACTTTTGATCGCAAAGGGTATTTCTACAGCGCCGGGAACAATTACGGTGATAATGTTCTTAACGCCATATTGATGTAGTTCGCGAATGCAACCGGCTTCTAATTCGTCAACGATAGCGGCGTTCCATTCGGTTTTCACCAAAACGATACAGGCATCCTTTTTCAGAATGCCTGCATTGTCTAATAATTTGCTGTTTGCGATGTCAGCCATGATCAGTTTACATTATAAACACCCAATTGTGCCAGGTAATTATCGGCCTGGTTGCCATACAGCGTTGCAGGGTATTTCTCTTTCAGTTCTTTATATAAAGCAATAGCTTCATCCTTATTCTTCATTACACGGTCAGCAAGATAGGCTGCCAGGAACAATGCTTCTGAAGAAGCGGTTTTATCAGCTTCAAAATGCCTTGCAGCTTTTTTGTATGCACTTAATGCATCGCTGTTTTTACCCTGGTCAGCATAGGCATCACCTAAAAGCTTGTAAGCTTTTGCCTGGATAAATTTAGAACTGGTGCTGAAGTCTTTCAGGTGTGTGATCGCTTTTTCGTTGTCGTTAAGTTTGATATAGCAACTTCCCGCATAGAAATGAGCAAGATTGGCCGCATCAGTACCGCCAAATTTGCTGATCACTCTTAAAAAACCCATGTTCTGACCATCGCCGTTCAGGGCAAGGTTCAATGAATCCATTCTATAATATTCTTCGGCTTTGAAAAGAGCATCTGAAGCTTTTGCCTCCTTCGGGGCTTTGAAGAAGTTTTTATATACCAACCAGCCACCACCCAGCACTATAATAGCGCCGCAAATCCCAAGGATGGCTTTGCTGTTTCTTGTCCAGAAGTCTTTGGCTTTTGCAATCATTTCTTCACCACTCACATCCACGTTTTTCTTGTCTGCCATAATTGAGTTTCTATTTGTGTTTAATTATTGAAATGAATTAGTCAGTAATGAATGGATAGTTTTGGTCAACATACACATCTTTCAACACTTCGTTATCATCCGGCCACGGGCTTTCTTCTGCAAATTTCACCGATTCGGTCACGATATCATCTACTCTTTTGTTGATCGCATCTATTTCTGCCTGGCTGGCAAATTTGTTATCGAGAATCGTTTTCAGCACCTGTTGGATTGGGTCCTTATCCTTATACTCGTCAACTTCTTCTTTGGTTCTATATTTCTGTGGATCGCTGATAGAGTGCCCTTTATAGCGATATGTTTTAATTTCTAATAAAGTGGGGCCGCCCTTTTCCCTTGCTCTTTTCACAGCTCTGCCAACACCTTCATGAACCGCTTCCGGGCTCATCCCATCAACCGTATCAGCCGGCATTTCATACGCATCACCGAGTTTATAAATGTCAACCACGTTGGAAGTACGTTCAACCGAAGTTCCCATCGCGTAGTTGTTATTCTCGCAGATAAAGATCACCGGCAATTTCCAAAGCATGGCAAGGTTGAAAGTCTCATGCAACATACCCTGCCTGGCGGCACCATCTCCAAAGTAGCAGAGAACTACGTTGTCGGTGCCACGGTACTGTTCAGCAAAAGCTAAACCTGCCCCGGTTCCGATCTGCGCACCCACGATACCATGACCGCCAAAGAAGCCGACCTCTTTTCCAAAGAAGTGCATACTGCCGCCTTTTCCTTTGGCGCAGCCTGTTGCTTTGCCGTATAATTCGGCCATACAACTATTGACCGATACTCCTTTGGCAATTGCCAATCCATGATCACGATAGGCAGTGATCATAAGATCTTCGGGTCTTGTAGCAGTCATACATCCGGCAGCAATAGCTTCCTGCCCTATGTAAGCATGAAAGAACCCGCGGATCTTTCCTTCCATTTTATATTTTTCTTCCGCCATTAATTCAAATTGGCGGATCAGTTGCATTAGTTCGTACCAGTACAGGTAAGTTTCCTTCGAAAATTGGGTTGCCACCGGCTAAAAATTTGAGGTTAGTCTATCCCGTTTTACGGGACGCAAAAATAAGGGAATCGTGGCAATATACCATCCGGGGAAATAAGCTGTTTTCTACTGAAAAAGAACCCGCTATAATGTTCTATTTTTGCGCATGGCCAACCGGATTACCCGCCGTCGTCTGCGCAAAGCGATCCTCCGACTGAAAAGATTACCCGGCGGCATTAATTTCTTCAAATATTCATTGAATAAGGCCTATGGGTTTTGGTTGCGGTTGATCCGTAGCACCAAAGTGCCCCATCCCGCCTCCATCATGCTTGAAGTGACCAATCAGTGTAACCTGGCCTGCATTACATGCCCCCGTGAATATGCTTATGGTGAACAGATGGCTAAGGGTTTTATGGATATGGAAAAAATGAAGAAAGTGGTTAACGAGGCCTTCCCATATGTTGATTCAATCGGGCTGACGGGCCTGGGCGAAACCTTCATGTACAAAAAATTACCAGAGATCGTTGATTATATCAGGTCGAAGAACAATGGTATCATCATCAGTGTTTCTACCAATGCTCATTTGCCAGTAAGTATTAAGATGGCGGAAGAACTGGCGGATAAGATTGACACGATACAGGTTTCAATAGATGGTATCGGCAAAGTGTATGAGAAGGTGCGATTGAAAAGTGATTATACTTTCTTTTATGAGAATATGCTTCAGACAATTGAAGTATGCAGGGGCAAAAGAGCCAGTGTGATGTTCAACTTTGTTGCCATTAAAGAAAATTATCAGGACATGGCTGAAGTGGTGGCGCTGGCAGGCAAACTCGGCGTGAAATATGTCAACATCACTCCTTTCAATGTTGCTTCAGTAACAATTCATGACAAATCTTACTATGATTTTTTTCAGACAAAAGAATTCAAGTCCGAATTAAAGAGAGCAAAGGAAATGGCAAAGCAGTTTCCTGAGATCGAATTCACTACCTGGGATATTGAAGCGCCAAAAGGGTTTAGAAAATGTGATCTTGTATGGTCACACTTTTATGTTTCATGGGATGGTTATGCTACGCCCTGTTGCGCGAAGCCTTTTCCAAAAGAGCTGAATTTCGGGTCCGTTTTTGATGATGGGTTGATGAAATGCCTTAACAATAAAGATTATCGCCGCTTCAGGGCAATGTGGTATAAAAATGAACCGCCTGAGTTTTGTAAGAACTGTCATGTGATCGATCTTGACCCCGTGGTGCTGAACAATTTGTAATGGGGTTGAAAATATAAAGTATATATTGTAAATAGTTCATTGATCAGTTCCTAATACCTAATTCCTAATCCCCAATTCCTGACTCTGCTAACCCTCCGATCCATATCATTATTGCAATTTAAAAATTACGATCAGCGATATTTTGATTGTAGTGAAAGGATCATTGGTATTTGCGGCAAGAATGGCGTGGGCAAAACGAGTTTGCTGGATGCTATCCATTATCTCTGTTTTACCAAAAGCTATTTCACCCGTGATGCAAATAATGTTCAGCAGGGTAAGAGCGGATTTCGGATTGAAGGAAATTTTGTTTTACAGGATAAGCCTGAAAAAGCAGTTTGTATTCTCAGGGAAACGGGTAAAAAAGAATTTTCAGTAAACGAGAATGCGTATGAGAAGTTCTCACAGCATATCGGTCATTATCCGTGTGTGATCATTGCACCGGATGATGCACTGTTGATCACCGGCGGAAGTGAAGAAAGAAGAAAATTCCTGGATTCATTGCTATCGCAATTGGACCAGGATTACCTGCAGCAACTGATTAATTATGGTAAGGTCTTACAGCAACGAAACTCTTTATTGAAATCATTTGCGGAAATCGGCCAGAAGAATTTTGAATTACTGGATGTGCTGGATGGACAGTTGACAAAACCCGGTGAATATATTTTTAACAAGCGAAAAGAATTCCTTGTTTCTTTTTTGCCGGTTGTTAAACATTTATACCAGGAAATAGCCAAACAACATGAAGATGTCTCCCTGTTTTATGAAAGCGAATTGCTGCAGGCATCTTTCCCGGAATTGTTAAGCGCTACAAGACAAAAAGATTGTTATGCGCAGCGAACCACTTCCGGCACTCACCGTGATGAACTGGAGATAAACCTCGGTAACCAGCTTTTTAGAAATATTGCTTCACAGGGACAGCGAAAGAGTTTATTATTTGCTTTGAAACTGGCGGAGATGGAAGTACTGAAAAAAGAAAAGCACTTTCCTCCCCTGCTCCTGCTGGATGATGTGTTTGAGAAACTGGATGAGGACCGGATCAGCAACCTTTTATATAAGGTATGTGTTGAAAATGAAGGACAGGTTTTTATTACTGACACGAATGAGGAAAGACTTCGCGAGCATCTGGAAACGTTGGATGTGCAGTTTCAGTTGGTCTCGTTATAGCCGTTATAATTTAAGGGTTTCACAGGTTTAAGAAGTTTCAGGCGTTTCAGACGTTCTTAAACCCTTTAAACACCTGAAACCTCTGAAACTTTTTTCTACCTTCGCTCCATGGCTCAATTTTCCCTCTCAGATGCAATCAATGAATTCCTGAATCAAAGCCGGATCAAAGGCGGCATACAGGCTTTGCAAATAGAAGATGTGTGGGAGCAGATCATGGGAAAGACCATTGCCCGTTACACAGACAAACTCCAGATATTCGGCGATAAATTGATTATTACTACTTCAGTCGCCCCATTAAAACATGAGCTGACCTATCAGAAAGAAAAAATAAGGCAACGGGTAAATGAGGCGTTGGGGCAAAGAGTGATCAATGAGGTGATCATACAATAATCTTCTTTATTCATTTATGGAATAGCAAAAGAAAGCGCATCTCAATGAAAAATTGCGATGAGAATTTCTATTCCTCAGCCTTGCCATGAAAGATGGAGTGAAATGACTCCAAATGAAAAAGGTGCTTTTTGCAATGTTTGTTCCAAAACGGTTGTTGACTTTACGTCAATGGCCGATGAGGAAGTAAAGAATTATTTTATCCGGAATACCGGGCAAAAAACTTGCGGAAGATTTAAGCAGGAACAGCTCTATGCTGAAAACACTGAGCTGAAAAAAGTTTTGGCCTTGCATATCCCAATATGGAAGAAAATAGTTGCTGCGATTTTCATTCTTTTTGGTTCGTTATTGACAAGTTGCGACTCTGCCACCATGGGAAAAACAGCAGTACAAGGTGATGTCATTAATCAAATTGATAGCATCACAAAAGGTGAACCTGTTATTGCCCCGGATTCCTTGCCTTTAGTGGAAGAAATTGAAATAGTCACAGGCATCACGACTGTTGGCACGCCAATAGTAATTGTTGAAGATATTATTTGTGGACCATCACCAGATGAAATTAATATTAAAACTCCAGACACAACTGTAAACATTATTGCAGACACGATTACCAGGAAAGAATGCGATAACACTGATACGGTTACAATTAATTATTGAGATATTGCCCGTGGATCAGCAACTCATTCAAAACATCTGTAAGAGCTCTATGTAAGGAGTTTTAGGATCCTATTTTCACCCCTTCGTATATTTCAGCAACCGATAGTTTTTCGTCGATAGCTTTTATGTCAACCTGTTCTCCAGTTGATTTATATTCTTCCAGTTCCCAATGAAGAGATTCATTCAATCTGAATACTTCAATATGTATGTTTTCGGAATCGACAAGAACGTATTCTTTTAAAGTAGGTATATCCCGGTAAAGCATGAATTTTTCGCCGCGGTCATAGTTTTTTGTTGAAGGCGATAGTATTTCAATGATCACTGTTGGGTTGAGTACATTCCAGTCATCATTATTCAATGTGACCACTTCACCACAAACAATAGAAATATCAGGGTATGTAAATAAAGTATTTTGAGGGATATGTATCCGCATATCGCTACCATAAGGGCGGCATTTTTTCCCTTTCAACCTTATAGCCAATTCACCAAATAAATTACTGAAAATAGTATTATGCGGCATTTTAGTGCCCGACATAGCAAAGATCTCTCCCTTATAATACTCATGCTTTTCAGTAGCAGCATTTTCCATCTCGAGGTATTCCTCGATGGTAAATTTTCGTTTGCCGTAAGCAACGGCCGGCTCTCTCACATCCATATCTTAAAAGTTTGTAGTTTATGAGTATCGTTTTCGATTAGCAGAGACTTCTCAACAAGTTGCCTGATGATACTATGCAACAATGAACTATAAAGCACCGAATATTTATGCTTCTATTTTCACCCCGTCATAGATTTCTGCAACTGATAGTTTTTCGCCAATTGTTTTTATAAGAACCGCTTCTTCTTTTGAATTATATTCTTCCAGTTCCCAATGATTAGTTTCATTAAGGCGAAAAATTTCAATATGCATGCTTTCCGAATCTATAAGAATATATTCCTTTAAAGTAGGGATATCCCGGTAAAGCATGAATTTTTCGCCTCGGTCGTAGTTTTTTGTAGATGGAGAAAGTATTTCAATAATTACAGCAGGATTAAGAAAATTATAATCATCATTTTTGAGTGAGATTTTTTCACCGCAAATAATAGAAATATCGGGGTAAGTAAACAGTGTATTGGTTGTAATGTGTACTCTCAGATCGCTGCCATAAGGTTTGCAGTTTTTCCCCTTTAGTTTAGAACCTAGAGAGGTCATCAAATTACTGCTGATTTCGTTATGCGCTCCTTTTGCGCCAGACATGGCAAATATCTCTCCCTTATAGTACTCATGCTTTTCATCGGCAGCATTTTCCCACTCGAGGTATTCCTCGATAGTAAATTTTCGTTTGCCGTAAGCAACGGCCGGCTCTCTCACTTCATCCATACCTTAAAAGTACAATTATTTAGTAGTTTGTTGTTTATGGTTTCGTAGCGTGCTGTGAGTGATTTGTGCTAAAGGCGGGAACAACTAAAAACCATAAACCTTAAACTCACTCCACTCTCACTCTCGGATCAACCACTCCGTATAAAATATCTGCAAGAATATTGATCAGAATAAAAAATGTAGCGGCCACCAGCACCGAGCCCATCACTACCGGGTAATCCAATTTTTCTAACGCATCTACTGTTACTTTCCCAATGCCCTGCCAACCAAAAATATATTCGACAAAAAAAGCGCCGGCCAGTAACTCAGCAAACCAACCTGTGATCGCTGTGATAACAGGATTGAGTGCATTACGCAGACCGTGTTTCCAGATAACGGTTCGCTTACTTAAACCTTTTGCGTAAGCAGTGCGGATATAATCCTGGTCAAGCACATCCAGCATAGCGCTGCGTGTGAGCTGGGTGATGATGGCGAGTGGACGAATACCTAAAGTGATTGCCGGAAGGATCAGGTTTTGTAATGATAACCTTCTTTCACCTGTGCTGTCATCAATATCAAACCAGCTTCCTGAAATATGCAAACCTGTCCAATCACTCAATACAAACCCAAACAGGTAAGCAATGATGATGCCCATGAAAAAGGAAGGTGCCGATATACCCACAATACTTGAGAAAATTGCCGAAGTATCCAGCCAGGTATTTTGTTTTACTGCAGCTACAACGCCTAAGGGGATGCCGATAAGTATAGCGATAAACATGGCAGCTACAGCAAGGATCAAGGTTCCGGGTAGCGCCTGCATCAAAATGCTCCAGACATCTCTTTTACTTTGATAGGATTTGCGGAGATAAGGAACTTTGAACCCGAATTTTTTCTCGCCACCAATAAATATCCCTTTCAGTTTTTTATTGGCGATCTCTTCTTTGCTATGAAAACAGATCGGCGAAACATCATTGAGGTAAAAAACAAATTGTTTCCACTTGGGTTGATCGAGGTATAATTCTTTTCGGATATTAGCCTGGGTAGCTGAATCACCTGTTTGTCCCATCACCAGCCTCGATGGGTCACCAAAACCCTGGAATAAAAAAAACACCAGCACTACCACTCCCACTAAAACCAGCAGGCCATATAAAAGTTTTTTGCCGATGTAGCGTAGCATTACTGGTTGCTGGTTTATTGTTTATGGTTTATGGTTGCTGTGTCTATTATAGGTGGTTGAATGATTGGCTCAGGCAGTTTTTGAACAGGGAGTGATTTTAACGCATCAGTTATATCATCAGTATTCTTATAGCTTTTTTTATCGATGATAGTTCCGGTGTTCAATAAATAAATAGTGGGGCTTGTTCTGGCGGCTGTGCGAATGGCGGTAAAATCGCATTTCAACAAAGGAATATTGGCAAAGGATGTTCCTTTGAGTTTTCCTGTGGCCTCATTCATGTTTCCTGTTATAAAATATACAGGTATGTTTTTGGCTTTTGCTTCTGCATAGAGCTGTTCAAAATCATTTTCCCATTTAGAAACCGGCACTTTAAAATTTTCGACGAACACCAGCACTGCATATGGTTTATCCAGGATGATCTTCGTGGAATCTGCATCAGAAACATCTGTCAATACAAATCCTTTTATCGGGGGTTCATTATTCTTTCCCTTCTTTACAATTTTGTCATAACGGCTAACAAATTTATAAGCATCTCCAAAATCAGCAGGGAATTTATCAGCGGTGAATTCAACCTGTTTACCATCCTTTTCATATACGAAGGTGATCACTGTACTATCTGGAACGGCATTAGCAGGCATCTTCATTTGCTCGGAAATATTTTTTCCTTTTTTATAAGGCAAACAATCCACCGGGGGTAAATACGTGAGACTGTACCACTGCAAGCCAAAACTCAATGCCGTGATAAGCAACATTAACCAGGTAGAAGCTTTTTCCGAAAACAAAGGTTTGATCTTATTGCGGTTCCAGAAAAGAAAGCCGATCAATATTGTCAGCACAATATCTTTTGCGAAAGATGTCAGCGGCGTGATAGGAATACAATCACCAAAACACCCACAGTTCTTGAATTTTCCTGAGAGATAGGCGTACCCTGTAAGAAAAGTAAAAAAGAGAATAAGTAATAATAACAACCAGCTAAATAACCTGATCCTCCACCCGAGTAACAATGCAAAACCAGCAATTATCTCAAAGGCATTCATCAGGATGGAAAAAAGCAGGGTCCATGAATTGAACTGTTGCATGTGCCACAGTTCGAAAAACTCCTGCATTTTATAGCTCAACCCAAGCGGGTCAATGGCTTTCACCAGCCCCGAAAAAATGAAAAGTACTCCGACAATAATTCTTACAAGATTAACCACTGCTTTCATAATAGTAATTTAAAGTAGTGTCATGCTAAGTTCAAAACTGTTGAAACCTACTTCTTCTGTCCATCTGTTCCTCTGTTCATCTGTTCTTCTGTTCACCGGGCTTCCATCAATATCAGCGCAAACACCGCATAATTTGTAATGTCCAGGTAATTGGCATCGATCCCTTCACTGATAATGGTCTTTCCTTCATTGGTCAATATTTGACGAATGCGCTGCAATTTCATCAGGATCAGGTCAACAAAACTTTCCTGGCTCATGCTACGCCATGCTTCTCCATAATCATGGTTCTTGTCCTGCATTAATCCCTTCGCTATAGCGATATTTTTTTCATATAAAGAAGAAACCTCATCGAGCTCCATTTCTTCCGGTGCATTAGCAGGCAATTGAAGCTGTATCAAACCTATCACTGCATAATTGATGATGCCTTTGAATTCTGCCGCAATATCATCGGCCACTTTTTGCTGTCCTTTTTCCTGGATGGTACGAATGCGTTGTGCTTTTATAAAGATCTGGTCAACGATAGAAATAGTGCGAAGCACCCGCCAGGCAGTGCCATAATCGATCGTCTTTTTCAAAAAGATCTCTTTACAGGAACGGATGGCTTTGTCGTATTGTTGGTTGGTAGTGGTCATTGATGTCAAATCAGTCATATTGGTCATTGAGTCAAATAGGTCAGATAAGTCATATAAGTCAAATGAGTCATATTGGTCATTGCAAGTATCAGGGTGTCCGAAATGACTTTATTGACTTATATGACTTCCATGACTTATTAACTAAATTCTATCTTTAGCTTCAAAAATAACGAACAAAAGCTGATGTTCACACTCAATTGTAAAGGAAGGCTGCTCGTAGTGGATAAACCATTAGTGATGGGGATAATCAATGTTACTCCTGACTCATTTTATAGTGGCAGCCGTTTTGCAAATAATGATGAACTGCTGAAGAAAGCTGAACAAATGCTGAAGGATGGAGCCGATATTCTTGATATTGGCGGCCAGAGCACACGCCCCGGTAGTGAACAACTAAGCGCTGGTGAAGAATTGGAAAGAGTGTTGCCAGCTGTTGAATCATTGCACAGGAATTTCCCCGAAACTTTTATTTCGATCGATACCTTTTATTCAAAAGTTGCAACCGAAGCTGTAAATGCCGGGGCAGCTATTGTGAATGATATAAGCGGTGGCACTCTCGATAAAGAAATGATAGGAACTGTTTCGTCCTTAAAAGTGCCTTATGTACTGATGCATATAAAAGGCACTCCTCAAACCATGCAAAAAGAGCCGCATTATGAAAATGTAACGATGGAAGTATTGGATTTTTTTATCGCGAAAACAGCAGACCTGCAACGAAACGGTATCCATGATATCATTATTGATCCGGGTTTTGGATTTGGAAAAACCATTGCCCACAATTTTGAATTGCTGCGCAATCTTGATCTTTTCAAAATGCTTAAACGACCTGTCCTGGTTGGCATTTCCCGCAAGTCAACTATTTATAAAACCCTTGGGGCAACTGCCGATGAAGCGCTGAATGGAACAACCGTATTAAACACGATTGGATTAATGAATGGGGCCGCTATTCTAAGAGTGCATGATGTAAAAGAAGCCAAAGAAGCAGTAAAGCTTTTCCAGGCTTATCAACAGGCATAAAAAAGAAAGAGCAACCGTAGTTGTTGCTCTTTACACAGGACATTGTAATCAGTGCCTTGGCATCACATCACGCAGGATGATCCATTCGGCCAAAATACAGTACGGGAATATTTTAATAAGCATTCAAAGGGCAGATTGCGAAGCAGGACCTTGGACTAAAAACGGAGCCATCCTGTGAACCGTATCGTCAAAAAAAATACCCAACTGCCAGTTGGAGTTGGGTACGAAGTTGCGACAATAATTTTATATAACGATCATGCTCCCGTTGAGTTTTATCAATTTTTTACGGGAACGATTGCGTTACTCTCTTGCAATGGGTTTATCAGAAACCTCAAGCAATTCGATATCGAATTTCAAAGCTGCAAAAGGCTTGAATGCTGAATTGGGATTATTGCCATAAGCAAGAAAGCCAGGAATGAACAATGTTCCTTTTCCACCTTGCTTGAATAAGGGAATACCCTCATCCCAACCGCGGATCGCACTGCTTGTTCCTAACTGGAAAGGATATACACCTGATTCAAAAGTGCTGTCTGTATCGATAACTTTACCAGTGTATT
>DASVNY010000822.1:0-4014 GCA_036383615.1 Chitinophagaceae bacterium | reverse complement strand
GGTGACCACAGCCGCTGAAATGTATGATGCCTGCCAGGAAATTTTCGCGGATACAGATATTACGGTGATGTCGGCTGCGGTGGCAGATTATACTGCTGTTCATAAGGCAACTGAAAAGATCAAAAAGAAAGAAGATAAGTTAACCGTTGAGCTAACAAAGACAAAAGATATTTTAAAGAGTTTGGGAGAACGGAAAAAGAAAGGACAGGTGCTTGTAGGTTTTGCGCTTGAAACAACGAATGAAAGAGAATATGCGTTGGATAAGCTGCAGAAAAAAAATGCAGATATGATCGTGTTGAATTCGTTAAATGACCAGGGCGCAGGGTTTGGACATGATACCAATAAGATCACCATATTCAACAAAGGCGGGGAAGAGTTTCATTTTGACACGAAGTCAAAACAGGAAGTAGCCGCCGATATTGTTGACACCATTATAAAATTGCATTATGCTTAGAAAATTCACTGTTGTTGCTGTATTGATCATAGTTGCCAATGTCGCGGATGCGCAGGAGATACAGGCGCGGTTAACTGTGATGGCACAAAAGATCAGCACCCAGGTTGATAAAAAGATATTTAATACGCTGCAAACAACATTGACAAACTTTGTTAACCAGCGTAAGTGGACAAGCGATGCTTTTACCCCGACAGAAAAAATTCAGTGTAACTTTTTATTGAATATTGATCAATCGATGGGGAACAATATTTACAAAGCAAGTCTCACGGTGCAGGCGGCAAGGCCTATTCATAGCACGACTTACGAATCACCGCTGATAAATTATATTGATGATAATATCGTTTTTCGTTACCAGGAATTTCAGCCGATAGAATTTAACGAGAACAGGGTGCAGGGCAATGACCCGATGGCGGCTAATCTCCCGGCGATATTTGCTTACTATGTGAACCTGATCCTCGGATTTGACTATGGCTCTTTTTCATTAAGAGGAGGCGATGTATATTTTCAAAAAGCATGGAATATTGTTAATAATGCTCCTGAATCAGGAGATATCACCGGGTGGAAATCATTTGAAAGTTTGCGTAACAGGTATTGGCTGGCAGAAAACCTGAATAATAACCGGTTTGCATTGATGCATGATGCTTTATATGCGTATTACCGCAGCGGACTTGATGTTTTTTATGCTAATGAAGAAGATGGCCGGAAAGGGATAATGACATGTCTTAATTCATTGAATAGTTTGAACACGGAGAACCCCAACTCGATGTTGTTACAATTCTTCTTCCAGGGCAAAAGCGCTGAACTGGTAAAAGTGTTTAGCCGTGCCAGTAATGATATGAAGAGCCGGGCAAGGGATATATTGAGTAAACTTGATATTACCAATGCGTCCTCTTATAAAGAGATAAAATGAGGTACCTACTACTGTGCTTATTGATCCTGGGTGCATCCTGTTCAGGAAAAAATCGCTTGCCAAAGAATATCTTATCCAAAGAAAAGATGGAAGCGGTAATGTGGGATGTGATGCTGGCTGATCAATATGTTTCTGATTTTGTTTTTTATAAGGATACTTCTCTTAGCAGGTTGACGATGCATACTAATATGTATGAAGAGGTGTTCCGCCTGCACAAGACATCAAAAGATGAATTCTCCCGCAGTTTTAATTATTATCGTTCACATCCTGCATTGATGAAAGAAGTGCTGGATTCATTAAGTGTAAAAAAGTTACCTGTAACTGATACATTGATAAAAATAAAACCAGCTATTAGTAGTGATAGTTTGTTGAAGCTGAAGAAAAAATTAGCACCTAAAGCAATTCCAGCTTTGTAGTTCAAGTTCCCTAATTTTATTACCTAATCATTTGCTGTATGAACAAAGTTGTTGCCGGTGCGGCAGAAGCTATTCATGATATAAAAGATGGGTCGGTGTTGATGCTGGGAGGATTTGGTCTCTGTGGCATTCCCGAAAATTGTATTGCTGCATTGGTACAAAAAGGAGTGAAGGGGCTTACCTGTATTTCCAATAATGCAGGTGTGGATGATTTTGGAATAGGGCTTATGTTACAACAAAAGCAGGTGAAAAAAATGATTGCTTCTTATGTGGGCGAGAATGCCGAATTCGAAAGACAATTATTAAGTGGCGAACTGGAAGTAGAACTGATACCGCAAGGAACATTGGCAACAAGATGTATGGCCGCTGGCTATGGTATGCCTGCTGTATTTACTCCGGCAGGTGTGGGCACAGAAGTAGCAGAAGGGAAGGAGGTAAGAAACTTTAAAGGAAAGGATTACCTGATGGAATACGCATTTGATGCGGATTTTGCTATTGTGAAAGCATGGAAAGGGGATACCCAGGGCAATCTTGTTTATAAGGAAACCGCACGGAATTTTAATCCATTAATGGCAATGGCGGGAAGAGTAACGATTGCGGAAGTGGAGGAACTGGTGCCTGCCGGGGAGTTGGATCCAAACAACATTCATACAGCAGGCATTTATGTGCATCGGATATTCGAGGGAAAGGATTATGAAAAAAGAATTGAGCAACGAACGGTGAGGAAGTAATGAGTAATCAGTAATTAGGTATGGCATTAACGAAAGAACAAATAGCACAACGTATCGCAAGAGAGTTGCGTGATGGGTACTATGTTAACCTTGGCATTGGCATTCCTACCCTTGTGGCTAACTATATTCCTGCAGGAATAAATGTGGTGCTGCAAAGTGAGAATGGTTTATTGGGAATGGGACCATTTCCTTTTGAAGGAGAAGAAGATCCTGATCTTATCAATGCGGGTAAGCAAACTATTACTACTGTTCCGGGCTCAGCATTCTTTGATTCGGCCATGAGTTTTGGAATGATCAGGGCGGGAAAAGTTGATCTTACTGTATTGGGCGCTATGGAAGTAAGTGAGGAGGGTGATATTGCCAATTGGAAGATACCCGGCAAAATGGTGAAAGGAATGGGAGGGGCGATGGACCTGGTGGCAAGTGCAAAGAATATAATTGTGGCGATGATGCATAGTAACCCCAAAGGAGAGTCAAAGCTTTTACCTCAATGCAGTTTGCCGCTTACCGGTGTGAGATGTGTAAAGAAAATTGTTTCTGATCTGGCAGTGCTGGATGTAACCGATCAGGGGTTTAAATTATTAGAGAGAGCGCCCGGTGTTTCTGTTGATGAGATACGATCAAAAACAGCTGGTAAACTTATAATAGAGGGCGAGATTCCTGAGATGAATTTTAATTGACTTACTCAAAACTCTTAATTCTTAACTCCCTTTAGTCTATCAGGTTATTCTTTACCGCAAAGAAAACAAGTCCTGCAGTGTTCTTACTGCCGAATCGTTCCATCAACCTGTCTTTAATAGCCTCTACTGTTCTTGGACTGATCTCCATTTTTTGTGCGATCTCCTGGGCCGTAAATTCCATGCAGATAAAGCGAAGAACATCTTTTTCTTTATCGCTTAAGGTGATCTCGTTATTCAGGGAAGGAACCACCTTTTGGCGGGAATGTGATTTTTTGAGAAGGATGCGATTAACAAAATTGTTGAGGTAGTATCCTTTTTCATGCACTTCCATGATGGCACGGCGGATCTCCTGGGGTTCTGCATTTTTAAGAAGATAACCATTGGCTCCGTTCTCCATCAGGTGATAAACAAAGCGTTCATCCTCGTACATGCTTAGCACCAGCACCTTTATATGCGGGTATTGCTTGCTCACGATCTTGGTTGTTTCAATACCGTCTTTGCCCGGCATGCGCAAGTCCATGAGTATCACTTCAGGCTCTGCCTGGGTGATATTATTCAATAATTCATCGCCGTTCTCTGCTTCCAGTACAAACTTGATATTGGTGAAAGGTCGGAGAGAAAGTATAACGCCTTTGCGAAAAATTTTGTGATCGTCTGCAATAGCTACCTTAATAATTCCCATAGTTAGATGTTGGCCAAAATTAATGATTTTGCTTTTGGAAAGTAACGTTGATGGTGGGATTCAACAAAACTATCCGGCTACTATTGACCTTAACGGTAAACGGTTTTAGGTTTACTGGTAAGGATCGTCCTTGGGCAGTTC
>DASVNY010000821.1:0-6376 GCA_036383615.1 Chitinophagaceae bacterium | reverse complement strand
ATGAACCCGGGAAAAAGATAAAAGTTATTGGAACTGTAAAGGACAGATCGGGTAAACCCATTGCAGGTGCTTTGGTATATCTCTATCAAACAGATTCAAAAGGTTGGTATGCCGCCGATGCGCCACATGTATTAAAAAATGAAGGTGACATGCGTCATGCACGGTTGTTTGGCTATGTAAAAACAGATAAGAACGGGCAATTTGAATTGCATACAGTGAAGCCATCTGGTTATCCTAAAAGTGATCTGCCCGCCCATATACATGTGCATGTGACAGCCGAAGGTTTCGATCCTTATGGAACCGAATTCCTCTTTGATGATGATGAACGATTAGTAGGAGACATAAGAGAGGGTTCTATCCGCAATAAATTTCTTATAGCAACACCCGGGAAAGCTATGGCGCCTTTTGAACAACAATTCTCTTACAGCATGGTGATCGGGAAGTAAAAGTATAACAAACGTTTGCCTGAATTTTTGCTCCTGCGCTTTTGCTTAAATAAAATCATGACCTTGCAGTTAGCTTAAACTGCATAACATGAATAACGATCGCAGAAATTTCTTACGCCGTATTGCTATTGGTGGTGGCGCACTAGCTACCGGTCTTCCTTCCTTTGCAAAAGTTATTGCCAGCTCAGATGAAGAGATTGAACGTTCCGAACAGCTTGGACTGAATGGCCAGCGTTTTAATATGTGTGGCTATGCAGCACCCAAACTGGAAACGGTTCGCATTGGCATCATTGGCCTTGGCATGCGGGGACCAGGTGCAGTGGAAAGAATGAGTTTTATTGAAGGCGTAGAAATAAAAGCCCTGTGTGATAAATATCCTGAGAGAGCAGCATCGGCACAAAAGATCCTTGAAAAAGCAGGCTTGCCCAAAGCAAAAGAATATAGCGGTAATGATGGCTGGAAAGCATTATGCGAAAGCAACGAAGTTGATCTTATTTATATCTGCACTCCCTGGCATTTGCACACACCCATTGCTTTATATGCTATGAAAAACGGGAAGCATGCCGCTACAGAAGTTCCCGCGGCTGTTACACTTGATGAATGCTGGCAACTGGTGGAAACATCGGAGAAAACAAAGAAGCATTGTATGATGCTTGAGAATTGTTGCTATGATTTCTTTGAGTTGCTGACATTAAACATGACCCGCCAGGGAATGTTTGGCGAACTCATTCATGCCGAAGGCGCCTATATTCATGATCTGCGTGAACTGAATTTCTCCAAAAAAGGATATGCCGATATGTGGCGCTTAAAAGAGAACGCTTCAAGAAACGGTAATCTATATCCTACGCATGGTCTTGGGCCGATCGCGCAATGTCTTGATATCAATCGTGGCGATAATATGGACCATCTCGTTTCGATGAGCAGTAATGATTTTATGATGAACAATATCGCCAAAGAAAAAGCAGCTGCTGATCCTTTCTATAATGAGTTTGTTGATAAGCCTTATCGTGGCAATATGAATACCACTTTGATTAAAACTCACAAGGGCAAAACCATCATGGTGCAGCATGATGTTACCTCACCGCGACCTTATTCCCGAATACACTTGATCAGCGGCACAAAAGGAGTGGCCAGCAAATGGCCCACACCGGAAAAAATTGCTTTTGGTCACGGCTGGATCAAAAAAGAAGAATTGGATGATCTCTATAAAAAATATGCGCCGCCTATCGTGAATCATATTGGTGAATTAGCCAAAGAAGTAGGCGGACATGGTGGTATGGATTTCATCATGGATTGGCGATTGATCGATTGTCTGCGTAATGGATTGCCACTTGACCAGGATGTTTATGATGCTGCTCTCTGGAGTTCAATTGCTCCGTTAAGCGAACGATCAGTGGCTAAAAGATCAAGAACGGTCGATGTTCCCGACTTCACAAGAAGCTCCTGGAAAACTAATAAACCGGTTGATCTCACCCTGACTGGCGGCGCCACAACCGGTGTCCGGAAAACTGATAAAAAAGGCACAAAACAGCTTCTGCCGTAGAATATTTCACAGTTATTGTGTAACAATTATTGTGTTTCAGGCGTTTATGCCAGTAGTTGGAAAAGAATCAGCTTCCGGTATGCCGGAATGCCTTAATTTCACGGCGTTTGTCAAAAACAGGTGATAACCGCCATAAATACAATCAGTTTTATACTACTACATGAAGGCTCTGACCACCCTTACTGACCCGGTTTATGTCTCAAAAGATAATTTTAGCCGTTACGAAAAGTTCTGGCTGAAATATATGAATGATAAAAGGGACCTTCCTTTTATTCATTTGCTTACGGCTATTCATATTCTTGTTATTCCCGCTGCTGTTATTCTATACACACCGTTACTGCAGGGCTGGCAATGGTGGTTATTATACATTCCTTATTTCTATGTTTCGCAACTCTACTTCAAAGGAAGATTTGGATTGATGTTGCATTGTATTAGTCATCGCAAATTATTCAAGAAAGGATATACCTGGATCTATAACTGGATCGTGTGGGCCGTTTGCCCGTTCTTTGGTCATACGCCTGAAACATATTTTGTGCATCATATGGCCATGCACCATGTGGAGAACAACCAGCCTGATGATGCGAGCAGCACGATGGCATATAAAAGAGACAGTCTTTTTGATTTTCTTAAATATGTAAGCCGCTTTTTATTTCTTGGCTTCAGGGATACATTTATGTATCTCTTCAACCGCAAGCGTAAGAAATTGTACATGCGACTTACTTATGGCGAGATATCCTTCTACCTTTTCTGCATAGGAATGTGCTTCGTTAACTTCCAGGCAACACTTTGGATATTTATTATCCCATTTGTTTTTGCACGTATTGTAATGATGTTGGGCAACTGGACACAACACTCCTTTATTGACAAGAACGAGCCTGAAGATAATTTTACCAGCGCCATCAATTGCATCAACACCAAATACAATCATACCTGCTGGAACGATGGTTATCACACCGTGCATCATCTTCGCCCTGCTATGCACTATACAGAAATTCCTGGTGAGTTTTTGAAAATGAGAGATGAGTTCGCGGCTAAAAAATCATTGGTATTTGACGGCGTTCATTACCTGCACATATTTGTATGGCTGATGATGAAGCGCTATGATAAGCTGGCCGATCATCTTGTAAACATCAATAATAGCTTTGCCAATAGAGAAGAAGCTATCGCATTGATGAAAGAAAGGACCCGCAAAATTGTTCTCACAGAAGAAATGCCTTCTATTCCTTTGGCTACTGATATGAAAAAGGCCAAGTCAATGGTTTCCTGAGATTACATCTGACCCGATTCGTTTATCTTTATTGCAGTTATAGTGTAGTTATTTCCCACAAAGACACTAAGTACACAAAGCTATTTTTTTGATTTTCTTAGTGCTCTTGGTGTCTTTGTGGGAAACACCTTCATACGCTACTAAAAATCGCAATAACATGTCTTCATTTACAATAAGTGGCAATCTTGTTGATGTTCACCAGCAAAGAATATACCCTGCTATAGTTACAGTCCAAAACGGTAGGATCTCTTCCATAAAAGAGACCAGCAACCAGGAACCAGCAACCAGCAGCTTCCTCCTCCCCGGTTTCATCGACAGCCATGTTCATATTGAAAGTTCCATGCTTGTTCCGTCAGAATTTGCGAGACTGGCTGTTGTGCATGGCACGGTGTCAACAATAAGTGACCCGCATGAGATCGCCAATGTTTGCGGCATGGAAGGTGTTGAGTTCATGATCGAAAATGGAAAAACAGTTCCGTTCAAATTCAATTTCGGTGCGCCAAGCTGTGTGCCGGCGACTGTTTTTGAAACAGCAGGCGCCACACTGGATGCCAATGATGTAGAAAAACTTTTGCAGCGTGATGATATTAAATACCTGAGTGAAATGATGAATTTCCCCGGTGTGCTATTTGAAGATGCGGATGTGATGAAAAAAATTGCGGCCGCACATCGCTTATTAAAACCAGTAGATGGTCATGCTCCCGGGTTAAGAGGCGAGCAGGCCAAACTGTATATTGAAAGGATCTCACTGCCATCGGATGCCGAAGTCCCCCCAACGGGGGGATTTAGGGGGGCCACCGATCATGAATGTTTTACCAAAGAAGAAGCGCTGGATAAATTGCAGAATGGAATGAAGATCATCATCCGTGAAGGAAGCGCAGCTAAAAATTTCGAAGCACTGATCGATCTTTTGCACGATTATCCCAATCAAATGATGTTTTGCAGTGATGATAAACACCCGGATAGTCTCGTGCTGGGACATATCAACCAGCTTTGTGCAAGAGCTGTTGCCAAAGGCATTGATCTTTTTAAAATATTAAATGCCGCCTGCGTTAATCCTGTTCATCATTATAAATTGGATGTAGGCTTATTAAGAGAAGGCGATCCTGCTGACTTTATTATTGTAAAAGACCTTACACAATTTAGAGTGGTAAAAACATTTATCAATGGAGAGTTGGTGGCGGAAGAAGGGAAATCGAATATCAAAACGGAACGTTCATCGATCATAAACAATTTTTCCTGTAGCAAAAAAGAGGTTACAGACTTCAGCACCCCCTTCTCCGAAGGACTCCTTACGGACACCACTCACTATTCACCATTCACGATCCCAGTAATCGAAGCTCTCGACGATCAACTTATCACCAACAAAATCATGTATGAACCCGAAGTGATTGGTGGAAAATTGGAAAGCGATATCGAAGATGACATTCTAAAAATCGTGGTAGTCAATCGTTACAAAGATGCCCCCATTGCCAAAGGATTCATTAATAATTTTAAATTGCTCAAAGGCGCTATCGCTTCTTCAGTTGCGCATGACAGCCACAACATAGTTGCTGTTGGAGTTGATGATGAAAGCATCTGCCAGGCGGTGAATATGGTCATCGAACATAAAGGCGGTGTAAGCATTGTAAAAGATGATCTTGAGATGATCGTACCACTACCGGTAGCTGGTTTGATGAGTAATGAAGATGGTTATAAAGTAGCCGAACAATACTCGATGATTGACAAGGCCGCCAAAGAAGCCGGCTCCACCCTGGGTTCACCTTTTATGACCCTCTCTTTTATGGCTTTACTTGTCATTCCCCACCTGAAATTGAGCGATAAAGGTCTGTTTGACGGGGATAGCTTTTCTTTTGTCTATCCGGAACAAAAAAAATAGCAGAGTAAAAAACTTGAAACCACTGCTCAGTCTATATTTCAAAGAACAACAATGGTTGACATTTTTTGGTAAATGCAGAACGGGGTAAGGATGTTAAACTTTTATTTTTGAGTATATTTGTAGTAATTCCCAAAAATTAATACCATGTCTTCAACTACTAACATATACCTTCCTCTACAGTTCAATCAGCTAGTTGATCTCATTAAAACGCTGCCCAAAAAAGAAAAGCAACGACTTATCGATGTATTGGAACAGAATCAACCCGATGCTATTCCCGAATGGCAAAAACAGGAAGTGCGCAAACGTGTACGAAAGTATAATAAGCATCCCGAATTGCTAATTGATGAAAAGCAAGCCTTGAAAATAATCAACCAATCCTGATGCCAGGGTTTAAGGTTGTTTATTCCCCTGAATCATTACAGGAAATAAAGCGTATTATTAACTGGTATAATAATATAAACCCCGAATTGGGGAAAAAGTTTAAGAAAAATTTTTTTGCCGAAATCACTGCTATTAAAAAAAATCCTTTTACCCGTTCTTTCAGATATGATACTATTCGTTTTGCAGTGGTGAAAAAATTTCCTTACGCAGCACACTACACAGTTGATGAAATTAATAACCTTGTTAAAATACAAGCTGTTTTCGGTTTTGCGCAGGATACCGATACTAATTGGAAAATGAGGTTTTAATACAAACTCGGCTTGAAAGTTCACAGGATTTTTGTCTCCGGGTCGGGCCACTATATTTATTTAAGTTGACAACTAGGTAGTGATTCATCAATTGTTTAATTTTCTGATCGTTGCTCTTCCCGTTGCCGGGTTGATGAGCAATGAAGACGGGTATAAATTAGCCGAACATTACTCGCTGATAGACAAAGCTGCCAAAGAAGCCGGCTCCATCCTGGGTTCACCTTTTATGACCCTCTCTTTTATGGCTTTACTTGTCATTCCCCACCTGAAATTGAGTGACAAAGGACTGTTTGATGGCGATGGTTTTTCCTTTGTTTGAGCTTCGGGCTTTAAGGGGATTATGTTATATTTACTGACTACCACCGACATGATCCTCACCCTTCATTGAATTACTGAAAACAACTATGATCCTTTAGAACCGGGAAACCACTATTGTTTTCAATAACTCATTGCCACTATGACTATTGACGGATCTCCAGCCACCGAACTGGAAAAAAAAATAGCTGACCGCACTGCCGAACTCAACCAGCGTACACAGGAACTTGCCGTAAT
>DASVNY010000820.1:0-5177 GCA_036383615.1 Chitinophagaceae bacterium | reverse complement strand
TCCAAATTGCCCGGCACCGCCACTTTGTTTTTTGTGACGATAATTAGCATCCGCCATTTTGCGAATGGTTTCCCGGTAAGCAATCCGGGGTTTTACAAATTTTACTTCCAGTTTATGCTGGTGCTCAATTTTCCATTTAGCAACAGCCAAATGCATATCGCCCTGGCAATGAATCAATGTTTGTTTTAACTCAGGTGAAACTTCTACCAATAAAGTTGGATCCTCTTCTCTTAACTGGTGTAATGCCTGTGAAAGTTTTTCCTCCTCGCCTTTCTTCAAACTTTCAATCGCTACTGTCATATTCGGTGGAGGAAATTCAATAGATGGCAACTCATAATTTTTACCTCTTACATGCAGCGTGTTGTTTACATGTGTGTTTTTCAATTTCAGGGTTGCACCTATATCTCCTGCTACTAATTCATTCAATGCTGTTCTTTTATTTCCTTCCACAAGAAATAGCTGGTTGATCTTTTCGGTGACACCGGTCGTTTCATTCTCCAGTTCCATACCACTCATTACCGTTCCCGAATAGACTTTAAAGAATGACAACTCGCCGACATGTGGTTCACTTACTGTTTTGTAAATAAATATACAGGCGGGTCCGTTTGCATCACAAGTGAGATCGCTGCCACTTTTAGTTTTTTGTGCCGGCATTTCATTGGCGCTGGGGCAAACATTATCAATAAAGCCCATCAGGCGGCCACTGCCCATATTTCTTTCAGCCGATAAGCAGAACAGAGGAAAGATATCATGGCTGATCATTGCTTTCTTCAAACCAGTCTTCATTTCATCTTCATCTAATTCGCCTTTATCAAAGTATTTTTCCATTAATGATTCATCATTGCTGGCAATTGCTTCTATCAGTTCTTTGTGCAATTCATCTGCTTTCGCTTTTTCTTCGTCAGGTATAGCCAGCTTTTCGGGCTTGCCTCCTGCATCTTTAAATTTATACATGGTCATTCGCAGCACATCGATGATCTCATGAAAACCCGAGCCCGATTGACGGGGATATTGCACCATCACTACTTTGCTTCCAAAATGTGATTTTGCTTCCCTGACAGTTCTGTCAAAGTCAGCATTGTCATCATCCAGTTTATTAACAGCGAATATCATCGGTGTTTTGAATTGCTCCGTGTATTCCCAGATGATATCTGTGCCTACTTCCACTCCCATTACAGCATTCAGCAACATCACTCCTGTGTCGGCCACTCTTAATGCGGAAATAACTTCGCCGACAAAATCATCATAACCGGGCGTGTCGATGATATTGATCTTATATCCTCTCCATTTTGTGTGAAGGAGCTTGCTAAAAATAGAATTACCACGATCTTGTTCCAGTTCGTGGTAATCTCCTGTTGTGTTTCTTTCGGCGATGCTTCCTCTGCGGGTTATCAACCCCGCTTCATAGAGCATGCATTCCGCTAAGGTGGTCTTACCAGAGCCGGCATGACCCAGCAAGACTATATTTTTGACGTGTGAGGTATCAAATTCAGGCATAGCAATTTTTTTAATAGTGAAGAAATGCTTATTCCAAATCTTCAATAGAATAGGAGATCAACTTATGCGGTTGAAGCACAAGTGCGAATTATAAAGGTTAGCAGTAAGTTGGTGCTGTCGTTACGTTCGTTCCAAGAATTGATCGAATTCATCACGAAGTTCGAGCAATGTTTGCTCTAAACTCTGGTACTCGTTGTGCAGGCCTTCATGCTCTGCTAATGTTTCTTCATTCAGCTGGTTTGAATTGGTCGTCATTTCAAAATTCATTTTACGGTCATGAACTTTGATTGCCTGTTTGAGATCGTGAATGTTGATAAGCTGAATGTGAAACTGGTTGTGGAGATGCTCTACGTCCTGGAGCTGGTCTTTGGAGAGTGATTGGTTAGTTGCCTGCTGAAGCTTAACCTTGTCCTGGCTGAATTCTTCGCGGTATTGGCGAAGCTTTTCCCGCCAGGCGTTGCACTCCCCGGTGAGCTGTGCAATTTCTACCTGAACCATGGGATTTTAATTTTAAAGGGTGAAGCAAACTTGTTTCCTTTATTTTCCCTGGGGTTTGCGGATGGTATTTGTAAGTTAAAACTCTTTTTTGAGAAAGTCCAGCTCTTTTTTCAACAAGTAGTCAGAGAAGTCAGGAAGTCAGGAAGACCGAAAGATGATTAACTTATAGCAGCAACACCTTCTTTTTCTTTCCGACTTTCTGTCTCCGGACTTCCTGACCCCCTGCTTCCGGACTTCCCGCCTTTCTGACTTTCCCGACTTCCCCCTATCTTGCACACCCGTGATTTCACAGAACACCATACAACAGATCCTTGGCCGTATCGACATTTTAGATGTGGTTGGTGAGTTTGTAAAGCTTAAAAAAAGAGGGTCTAACTATCTCGGTCTCTGCCCTTTTCATAATGAAAAGACCCCTTCATTCACGGTTTCCCCGGCCAAAGAAATATACAAGTGTTTTGGATGTGGCAAAAGTGGCAATACGATCAGCTTCATCATGGAGCATGAAAAGTATAGCTATGTGGAAGCGCTTAAATGGCTGGCCACTAAGTATGGTATCGAGATAGAAGAAACATTTGCTACCGATGAGCAAAGACAGCAAATGCAGGCTGCGGATAGCTTGTATATCATCAACAATTTTGCGCAACAGTTTTTTACGAAGCAGTTATTTGAAACCGAAGAGGGCCAGGATATCGGGTTAGCTTATTTTAAAGAAAGAGGGTTTCGTGAAGATGTGATCCGGAAGTTTCAATTGGGTTATTCTCCTGAGCAAAGAGATGCTTTTACCAAAGAAGCGATCGCTAAGCAATACAATACTGAGTTACTATTAAAGACCGGGCTGGTTGCGAATCGCAATGACCAGTTGATGGATAATTACAGGGGCCGGGTGATTTTCCCTGTACATAATCACAGTGGCAAAGTATTGGGTTTTGGGGCAAGGATATTAAAGAGCAATGATAAAGCTCCGAAGTATATCAATACCCCGGAAAACGAGATATACATCAAGAGCAGGATACTCTATGGTTCTTATTTTGCCCGGCAGGCAATAGATAAAGCAGATGAATGTCTTTTAGTAGAAGGTTACACGGATGTGGTATCACTTCACCAGGCTGGTATTGAAAATGTAGTGGCCAGCGGGGGCACATCACTCACACCTGATCAGCTTCGGTTAGTTAAAAAATATACCAATAATCTCACGATCGTTTATGATGGTGATGCCGCGGGTATAAAAGCTGCTTTACGTGGACTTGATCTTGCCCTGGAAGAGGGATTGAATGTAAAACTGGTGCTCATACCTGACAAAGAGGATCCTGATAGTTATGTAAATAAAGTTGGAGCTGCTGCTTTCATCCAGTTTGTTGAAAGAAATAAAAAGGACTTTATACTTTTTCAGTTGGAGGTCGCTTTAAAAGATGCGGGAAGTGATTCAACTAAAAAAGCAGAAGTGGTGAGCCGTATGGCTGAAACCATTTCCAAGATCAATAAAGCGGAAGATTTTACCAGGCAACAGGATTATATAAAGCAATGTTCTGAGATACTTAAGATAGATGAGAGTGGTTTGCATGCACTGGTGAATAAATTTATTCGTGATCGCATCTCCACGATGGAGAGAAAGTTGCCATTTGAAGAAGCGAAGATTCATGAAGAAAATATCCGGCAGGCTGAACAAACAAATTTTGATGATGCCACATTCAACCTGCTGTTTAAAGATGAACTGCAGGAAAGGCATCTTGCCAAAACTTTAGTTGAAATAGGATTACGTCCATTCAATGATGACAGTCTCATTGCTGATTATTTCATAACGGAGATATCCGATGAGTCGGGCGACCAGGAAAATTTCTTAAGCCTGATTGAAAATCCTGTAATCAGGAAAATACTGCTCGAATACATATACTTATATCGCAACGGGCAAAAACCGGACAGCAAAAGTTTCATTTATCATGCTGATAAAGAAATCAGCTCGACTATCGTTTCGATGCTGAATTTCCCATATGAAGAAAGCAAACGGTTCAAATCGGAGAAAATGGCCGGCGGCACCGGTTATCAAGCAAAATTATTCCTGCTTGAGTGGGAACAATTTAAACGTGTAACAACAGCTAATAAGGAAAGTGAACTACAGAATTATTCGAAATCAGAAGAAAACAATGATGACCTGCAGATAGAAAGCGCATTGACATATTTGCGATTAAAGAAAGCAAAGCAAATGCTCATCGATAACCAGGCGGATATGGAGAGGCCGCATACAGAAGAGGAATACAACATGCTGCATCAAACCCATGAGCACCTGAAAAAAATGGAAATGGAGCTAACCAAAAAGATGGGAACAGTTGTGATCAGGTAGTGATCAGTTTTGTGTTTTCATAAATTTCTTCCAGGGGAATATTCACATCAACAGCTTTGATCGAGAGAACCGCTTCCAGGTTTTTATATTCTTCCAGTTCCCAATGACCTTTTTCATTGATACGAAAAGCTTCGATAGCTATCCTTTCAGAGTCAACCAGGATATATTCTTTAAGTGATGGAATGTCTCTATATAACATGAACTTATCACCCCGGTCATAGCCTTTTGTTGAAGGTGAAAGCACTTCAATGATAATCGTTGGATTTAATAAATGCCATTCGTCATTATTGAGGGTGTCAGCCTTACCACAAACAACAGAAATATCAGGGTAAGTGAAAAGTGTGTTATCTGGAATATGAATACGTTGATTGCTATTATAAGGGCGGGAGGGTTTTCCCTGGAGATTCTTTCTTAATGCGTGGTAAATATTTCCGGAGATCTCGTTGTGAATGATCTTTGCTCCCGACATCGCAAAGATCTCACCCTGGTAATATTCATGTTTTTCCTGGGAAGCATTTTCAAATTCCAGGTATTCTTCAATGGTAAAACGCTTTTTACCATAAGCAACCACCGGTTCTCTCACTATCAAATCCATACCCTAATTTACATCTTTTCTTTTTCAGCCAACAACATATCGCTATAAGAAATTTCAACAAGATCAATCTCATTGATTTCAAATTCTTTCATATAAAAATCACACTGCTGTTTAAGCTCGTCTGCCGAGAGATCGGCCAGGATATTTCCGGCTTCGATCTCTACAAACGAACCAAGACCCCGCACTTCATCAATATGAAACTTTACATTATTGATATAAAAGATCTCGCGAAGTTTTTTCACAACAACT
>DASVNY010000819.1:0-3259 GCA_036383615.1 Chitinophagaceae bacterium | reverse complement strand
AGCCATGACTACTTTTCTGAATTTGCTGCAAAGCGAACCTGATATCGCTAAGATCCCCATCATGGTCGATAGCTCAAAGTTTGAGATCATTGAAGCAGGATTAAAATGTGTGCAGGGAAAATGTATCGTTAATTCCATTTCATTAAAAGAAGGAGAAGAAAAATTCATTGAGCAGGCCATCACCTGCCAGGGCTATGGCGCCTCTGTTATCGTAATGGCATTTGATGAAAACGGCCAGGCTGATACTAAACAAAAGAAAATAGATATCTGCCACCGCGCTTATAAAATATTGACCGAACAGATTGGCTATGATCCGCAGGATATCATTTTCGATCCTAACATATTTGCTATTGCCACGGGCCTTGAGGAACACAATAATTATGGCGTTGACTTTATTGAAGCAACAAGAGAGATAAAAAAATTAATGCCGCTTACCAAAGTGAGTGGTGGGGTGAGCAACCTTTCATTCTCCTTCAGGGGCAATGATCATGTGCGGGAAGCCATGCATTCCGTTTTTCTTTATTATGCTATCAAAGCGGGGATGGACATGGGTATTGTGAATGCGGGACAATTAGTGGTGTATGATGAGATCGAAGCGCAGTTGAGAGATCTTTGCGAAGATGTGATCCTGAACAGGAACAATGACAATAATGAAGCAACAGAAAAGCTGATCGCTTTTGCTGAAACCGTAAAAGCCAAAGGAAAAGTAGAAGTAAAAGATGAAGCATGGAGAAATGCTTCGGTGGAAGAACGGTTAAAACATGCGCTTGTTAATGGCATCACTGACCATATTGATACGGATACTGAAGAAGCGAGATTAAAATATCCAAAACCATTGGATGTGATCGAAGGGCCATTGATGGCCGGCATGGATGTAGTAGGCGACCTGTTTGGTTCGGGTAAAATGTTTTTGCCACAGGTGGTGAAGAGTGCAAGGGTAATGAAAAAGAGTGTGGCCTGGCTAACTCCTTTTATTGAAGAAGAAAAGAAAAAGAACCCGCTTGCCGGAAATGGCAATGCCCCAAAAGTATTGCTCGCAACTGTAAAAGGCGATGTGCATGATATCGGAAAAAATATCGTTGGTGTTGTGTTGGGTTGTAACGGTTATGATATTATCGACCTTGGTGTGATGGTGCCGGCGGATAAGATCCTTGATACGGCTGAAAAAGAAAAAGCAGACATTGTTGGGTTAAGTGGTTTGATAACTCCTTCTTTGGATGAGATGGTGCATGTGGCGCATGAAATGAAACGCCGCAATATGAAACAACCGTTGCTGATCGGTGGGGCCACTACTTCAAGAATGCATACGGCTGTAAAGATCGCCCCGCAATATCACAACGGTGTGTTGCATGTGCTGGATGCCTCAAGAAGTGTTACGGCTGTAAGCACCTTACTGAATAAGGACAATAAAGAAAAATTCCTGAAAGAAACGGAGATAGAATATGGCAACCTGCGCAACCAGTTCCTGAATAAAAATAAGAAAGAGCTTATTCCTTATTCGGAAGCAGTGATCACAAAAGAATACTTTGACTGGAAGAATTATAAGTCCACAAAGCCTGCTATTGATGGCGTGAAAGTTTTTAAAGACTTTGATCTCGGCACGATTGCAAAATATATTGATTGGGGTCCTTTCTTTATTGCATGGGAAATGCCTGGGCGATTCCCCGATGTGTTGTCAGATAAGATATTTGGCGCAGAAGCTACCCGTGTTTACAATGATGCGCTAAAACTTGTTGAAAAGATCGTTGCGGAAAAATGGTTCACTGCCAGTGGGGTGATCGGTTTTTGGCCGGCAACAAGTAATAATGCGGATACGGTGACGCTTCAAACTGATAAAGGAGAAGTGAAACTGGAAATGCTTCGCCAGCAATTAAAAAAAGCCATCGGTCAGCCAACTTTTTCTTTGGCTGATTTTATAAAACCAAAAGAGCTTGGTGAAGATCACATGGGGAGTTTTGCGGTCACCATCCACGGCGCTAAGAAACATGTGGAACGGTTCGCTGCCGAATATGATGAATACAATAAGATCATGGTGCAGGTATTAGCTGACCGTTTTGTGGAGGCTTTTGCAGAATGCCTGCATGAAAAAACAAGAAAGGAATACTGGGGCTGTGAAAAGAATGAGAGCCTCAGCAACGAACAATTAATAAGAGAAGAATACAAAGGCATTCGCCCCGCACCGGGTTATCCTGCCTGTCCCGATCACACAGAGAAATTAAAACTCTTCGATCTGCTGAATGCCACAGAGAATATCGGCATTGAGCTCACTGAAAGTTTAGCGATGAATCCGCCGGCTTCTGTTTGCGGTTGGTATATCGCTCATCCCAAAAGCCATTACTTTGGTTTAGGCAAAATTGCCCGCGACCAGCTTGAAGATTATGCTAAACGAAAAGGCATGAGCATTGAAGAAGCGGAGAAATGGTTGAGGCCGGTGTTAGAGTAATTACAGTGATCTTTCCAAATGCCATTATGCGGGGTCTCCACGCATAATTTATTGCTCCTTTCGGTGCGTGAAAACACCCTCCGGAGTTGTTTTCACGTCACATTCTCCGAAAAAGAACAATTAATTCCTGTTATTTCATCATAATACTTCGATGAAATACACCTTTCTCCATCAACAGCACTGATTAGCTTCGGTAAAATTATTTTACTATGATGGACGACCACAAACAACACGACAATGAGGAAAATCTCAGATCAGAAAATGATTTTCTGAAAATGAAACTCATGCTGGAACACGGGGCGAAGTTCGACGATTCCAATAGCGACGAAAACAGCCTGCCGCCAGAGGTAGAAAATGAGTTCCTGAATAATATAATGGCTTTTGAAAAGCAGTTTGCTGAACACAAAACCATTAAAGTATTTGATAAAATAGGCAGGCCGGAACATTTTAAACCTGTTGCCGAAATCCCCGAAGAAAATATAGAGCAGGCCTGGGAGGAGCTGGATAATTATATGAACGAACGCGGCATTAATCTCGATGTGTGCAGTTCGAATATCACAAACCGTGAATTATATCGGTTTGTCATTGAAGAGTTATTTGTCTTTGAAATGGATGATATAGATATGCCTGGTTGGACGCACAATTTTATTTATGATGAATTTTATCCTGATCCTGTCTATGAAAATACGAGAGCCGTTGAAAATGATCTATTCGGCGATATATTCTGTAAGGAAGAAATGCGCTGGAACCTGCATTATGCCAAAGACGGCTTTTCTCTTAATAATGTTTTCTACAATGATTTTAAAGAGTACGCAG
>DASVNY010000818.1:0-2392 GCA_036383615.1 Chitinophagaceae bacterium | reverse complement strand
TTATTGTAACCAGTAATTCGTAATTATGCCCGTGCCAGTTTTCGTTGGCGCACTTACCAAAGACCTCTTCATTCTTTTCATAGCTCCAGTCGGGGTTATAGAGCTTGTGGGCGGCATTGAAATGTTCTGTTCTTGTTAAGTAAACCATGCTTCACTTATTAATCCTTCACAGCGTTGGGCGGAAGGAAGATGATATTTGCCATACGGCAGGGCGCAAAGGTAAGTAAAATGAAGTTTTGGAGGTAATGAAACAGTAATGTATCAATCTCCCACTGAGACACAAAGAACACAAAGCTATTTTTTGATTTTCTTGGTGATCTTGGTGCCTTTGTGGGAAATATTTCAAAGATATACGCCTCCCTGAAACCGCGATCCTTCTTAAATTGCAACCAATGAATTGCTTACTGATAGCCGCTACTGCACAGGAGGTCGCTCCCTTCCTGGAGCATTATCGCAATAGCGATAAAACAGCATTTATTGATTTCAATATAGATGTACTGATCACCGGTGTAGGCATGACGGCTACTACGTACCAGCTTACCCGTTATTTTCATTTAAAAAAACCTGACCTGGCGATCCAGGCAGGCGTGGCCGGTTGTTTTGATAAAAACATAAACCTTGGAACAGTAGTTGCCGTAAAAAAAGATGTGATTGCCGATGAAGCGGTGGTAGAAGCTAAAAAACTCAAAACGATCTTTGACCTGAAACTGGCTTCGCCTAACCAGTTTCCTTTTACAAAGGCCGGGCTCGAAAATCCGTATAAGGCCATGCTGAAAAGAACAAAGTTAAAAATGGTAAATGCCGTGTCGGTAAATCATATCAGCACCAACCGGGAAATGATAAAATTGTATGAAAAACATTTTAAACCGGTGATAGAATCCATGGAAGGAGCTGCTATGCACTACACCTGTCTTATGTCCAATATTCCTTTTTTGCAGATAAGAAGTATCAGCAACTACGTAGGTGAAAGAAGTAAGCAAAAATGGAAAATGAAAGAATCAATTACTAACCTGAACTATGAACTGATAAGATTGTTTGAAAATTTATGACACTTACACTTGGTTTTTCCCCTTGCCCCAACGACACTTTTATTTTTGATGCGCTGGTCAATAAAAAAATTGATACAGAAGGATTGAATTTTGAAGCTGTGCTGGAAGATGTAGAAACCCTTAATCAAGGGGCACTCGATGGAAAATTGGATATTACCAAACTCAGCTTTCCTGCTTTTTTCCAGTCATTGGATAATTATATACTCCTGAATGCCGGCAGCGCATTGGGAAAAGGCGTAGGACCCCTGTTAATATCGAATGTTGAATATAAAATTTCGAATGATGAAGTAAACGGATCACTCATTGCGTTACCGGGGGAGCATACCACTGCCAATCTTCTTTTCAGTTTTGCTTTTCCTGATGCGCATAACAAAACATTCATGCGCTTCGACAAGATCGAAGACTTCGTTCTTTCAGGTTCTGAAGCCCCTCCTGCGGAGGGGCTTGGGAAGGTTTTAGGCGTCATCATTCACGAAAACCGCTTCACTTACCAGCAAAGAGGTTTACACAAAGTGCTTGACCTCGGTGAATACTGGGAAAACAAAATGAACGTGCCTATTCCATTGGGTGGTATCGCCATCAGCCAGGATATCAAAAGACCCGTAGCGCAGACTGTTGACAGGCTCATCAAAAAAAGCTTGGAATACGCATTTGCTAACTACCCGCTTATTACTGATTATGTAAAAGCTCATTCACAGGCAATGAGTGAAGAAGTGATGCGACAGCATATCGACCTGTATGTAAATAATTATAGTTTGGCCCTTGGTGAAGAGGGCCAACAGGCGATCAGGACCTTGCATAAAGTTTTCCTGAAAGATGCTGATGAGAATAATGATCAAACGCTATTTCTTTAATGCAGTTGCATACACTTCCAAACATCTTTTTCTTGCGGCATCATGTTCTACGATAGGTTTGGGGTAGCTAAATTCTTCAAACTCCGGCACCCATTTACGGATATACTTTAATGCAGGATCAAATTTCTGTGTTTGCAAATAAGGATTGAACACCCTGAAATAAGGAGCGGCATCACAACCTGTTCCGGCAGCCCATTGCCAATTGCCTACGTTGGAGGCTAATTCGAAATCCAGTAATTTTTCGGCAAAATAAGCTTCGCCCCATTGCCAGTTAATTAATAAATGTTTGCATAAAAAACTTGCGACGACCATACGAACGCGATTGTGCATATATCCGGTTTCGTTTAACTGACGCATTCCGGCATCAACCATCGGATATCCGGTAGTTCCGGTACACCAGCGCTTAAAATCGTCTTCGTTATTACGCCATTGGATTCCATCATAAGCCGGCTTGAAATTATGATTGACACATTTCGGAAAGCTAAACAA